>CAYSIU010000071.1:0-9142 GCA_964431095.1 uncultured Chitinophaga sp.
AAGCCAGGTTCAACTCGCTGCCGGGCAGGCAACCAGCTATTTCCCCAGCTTGATGGTGGCCGGCCGCAACGACAATATCAAAATCATGGGCGGCGGTGTGGGCAGGTTCTTTGGTGGTGGCGGTTCAGCACAGGGCAAAGCCCGCATCGAGATCAAGAGCGACCCCAAGGGCGCCCAGGTGATCATCAATGGTACTCCTCTGCAAAAGACCTTGCCGTTTTGGAGTCGCATTTTATGCAATAACGGTTCAGGTCGAGGTTTTGTGAATTGCCACGGAACCTTTTTTCTGTGGGGCCGTTCTGATCGATCCGGTAATTGGCGCTCCGGTTCAGGCAGCCGCCGATATTGTAAACAGGAATGATGGCCAATACGATGTTTGCCGGCAATTTTATTTTCCCTGTCGCAATATCCCGGGCCAATAACATACTGGCGTCTATCCCGTCGGGTTCACCCGGGTGAATACCGTTGTTGATCAGGATGATCCGTTTGTTCTTTTTATGAAGCGATGTAAAATTGAAATCTTTTTCTGGCGAAATAACAACGAGGTGCAGGGGAAATCCCGCATCGGACATTCCCATTGGGAACATTTTGATCAATGCCGATTGCGCATCCAGTTTTTGCCACCAATCCACAATTTCAGGATAAGTGGGGGATTCTTTGCCGCCGGATTGCTCGAACCGGGTAGTGATGTTCTGTGCAGAAAGCGTGACTGAAAATAAAAGGGCCGCAATAAGAGAAGCTTTTCTCATAACAATCAGATTAGAGTTTAAAAATAAAAAAGGCATCCCGATATGGGATGCCTTTCAAATAATATATTTCAAGGATTATTTCGCGCTGTTGGCCTTTTTCGCCAGTTTGCTTTTCAGGTTTGCGGCCTTATTCCTGTGGATCACACCCCGCTTGGCCAGTTTATCGATCATGGCAGCCACTTTAGGGAATTGCTCCCCCATTTCTTTTCCTTTCGCGTTTCTCAGGTCGCGGATCGCATTGCGGGTGGATTTGCTGTAATAGCGGTTTCTTTCACGCCGTTTTATCGCCTGGCGGGCATCTTTTTTTGTAGCACTGTGATTGGCCATTCTATTCATTTAAACCCGGTTTTGTCGGGGCGGGCAAAGGTAAGATCGGGTGCCTTAATCACCAAATTTTCAGGAATTTAATAGCGTTTTACCATGATCCTAAAGCCTGACAAAGATAGCGCTAACCCCCTCAAAATGAGACCTGATATTTCATTTTTTGAACGATATTTGCAGCCCAACCCGGCCCTCCCGAGGGAGGGAGAGGAGACAGAAACATTTTTACCTTCATGAAGGATTTCTCCTATATCACTAATTCTTCCCCCGCCTATATTGAAAGCGTTTACCAGGAATTTTTGAAGGACCCGGCGAGTGTGGACCCTGAATTAAAAAAATTTTTTGAGGGCTTTGATTTTGCTGTTACCAACGCACCTGAAAAATCAAATGGCAAGTCGGCAACAGAAATCCCGGAGACCGCCGCCCCGAAAGAGGTAAGCACTGAAATCGACTGGCAACGTGAGATCAGTGCTTACCGGATGATCCTGGGTTACCGCAACAAAGGACACCTGGTGGCTAAAACTAACCCGATCAGGCCCCGGAAGGACAGGGGTGCCAACATTGAGCTTTCTTTTTATGGGTTTACCGAAGCCGACCTGGATAAAAATTTTCATGCCGGACAATTCATTGGTCTTGGCACCACTACATTACGAAAGATCCTCCAACACCTGGAGAAATGTTACACTTCTCATACCGGTATTGAATTTAAATATATCAGTGACCAGCATAAAATAGACTGGCTTACCAGGGCCATTGAACAAAAAATGCAGGAGCCATTACCGCTGGCGCAGAAAGAAAGGATCCTGGAAAAGCTGAACCAGGGGGTGATGTTCGAAAAATTCCTGCATACGAAGTACGTCGGTCAGAAACGATTTTCGCTCGAAGGGGGCGAGACCACGATCGCAGCACTTGATGCCATTATCAATACTGCGGCAGATCATGAAGTGAATGAAGTGGCCATCGGGATGGCGCACCGGGGAAGACTGAACGTGCTGGCGAATATCATGGGCAAGACCTATGAACAGATCTTCAGTGAATTTGAAGGAACTGCCAAGATGGATCAGACCATGGGCAGCGGGGATGTGAAATACCACATGGGGTATGGGAGCGTGGTGCACACTGTGAATGACAAAAAAGTACACCTCAAACTGATGCCCAACCCTTCGCACCTGGAAGCGGTGGATCCCGTGGTGGTGGGTTTTTCGAGAGCCAAAGCCGATGTGATGTACCAGAGCCGGTTTAATAAGATCCTTCCTATTCTTATTCATGGTGATGCTTCGCTCGCTGGGCAGGGAATAGTGTACGAAGTATTACAGATGGCCTACCTGAAAGGTTATTACACCGGGGGTACCGTTCATTTTGTGATCAACAACCAGCTCGGGTTCACTACGGATTTTGATGATGCGAGAAGTTCAGACTACTGTACATCGCTGGCGGCAGCCATCCAGGCCCCGGTATTTCATGTCAATGGGGACGATCCGGAAGCCGTTGTAAAATGCGCGGAAATAGCTACCCTGTTTCGCCAGGAATTTCATTCCGATGTGTTTATTGATATGGTTTGTTACCGTCGTCATGGGCATAACGAAGGAGACGATCCGAAATTCACACAGCCGCACCTGTATGCATTGATCGATAAGCACCCGAACCCAAGGGAGGTTTACATTCAATACCTGATGAAAGAGGGGGAACCCGACGTACAGGAACTGGCAAAAGCAATGGAGAAAAAATTCTGGAATGACCTGCAGGAAAGACTGGATGAAGTAAAGCAGCGGCCGCTACCTTATCAATACCAGCCCCCGGAACTGGAGTGGAAAAAATTGCGTAGGGCCACGGTGAGTGATTTTGACAACTCGCCCGTTACTGCCATCAGCGAAGACAATTTCAATAAAGTGTTCCAGGCAATGATGCAATGGCCGGATGATTTTAAACCCTTGCGGAAAGTAGAGAAGCTATTGCAGGATAAGATAAAACTGTTCAATACGGAACGAAAAGTGGATTGGGCCACCGGTGAGTTGATGGCTTACGGGTCACTCCTGCTGGATGGGAAACATGTGCGGATGAGCGGGCAGGATATACAGCGGGGTACATTTTCCCATCGCCAGGCGGTATTACGGAACGAAGAAAACGATAAAGCGTACAACCGGTTGAGCAGGATCCCGGGGGCAAAGGGGAAGTTCAGAATTTACAATTCATTACTGAGCGAATTTGGCGTGCTGGGTTTTGAATATGGATATGCGATGGCCAACCCCAATGCACTGGTCATTTGGGAAGCGCAGTTTGGTGATTTTGGTAATGGCGCCCAAACGATCATCGACCAGTTCATTGCTGCCGGTGAGCAAAAATGGAACCGGATGAACGGTGTTACGCTGTTATTGCCACACGGGTATGAAGGTCAGGGTCCGGAGCATAGCAGTGGCCGAATGGAAAGATTTTTACAGTTATGCGCTGAGTTAAATATGGTTCTCACGAATATCACAACGGCTGCCAATTTTTTCCATGCATTGCGAAGGCAACTGGCCTGGCCGTTCCGGAAACCATTGATCAATTTTTCGCCGAAGGCGAATCTCCGTCATCCCGGCTCTTATTCCCAGCTTGATGAATTCACCAGCGGGGGTTTCAGGGAAGTGATTGATGACCCGTTGGCCGATACCGGCAAAGTGAAAAAAGTATTATTCTGCAGCGGGAAAATTAATTTTGATCTTGCAGAAAGACAGCAAAAAGAAAAAAGAAATGATATAGCCATCATCCGGCTCGAACAGCTCTACCCTTTACCTTATAAGCAAATCGACGAACTGTACAAGAAATATAACAAGGCCACCTGGTTCTGGGTACAGGAAGAACCGCTGAATATGGGAGCTGCTTCTTTCCTGCAGATGAATCTTAAAAATATCAATTTCGGGCTTGTCAGCAGGCAGGCTTCCGCATCCACAGCTACCGGGTTTAACAAAGTACATGTACAGGAGCAGGCAGAATTGATCGAAACGGCGTTTACTATTTAAATTTGAAAAAAAAGACATGATAGATATAAAAGTTCCAACGATCGGCGAATCCATCAGCGAGGTAACACTGCTTCGATGGGCTAAACATGACGGCGATTATGTGGAGCGGGACGAAGTGATTGCCGAGCTGGAGAGTGAGAAAGCCACATTTGAAGTGAATGCCGAACAGGCCGGTGTTTTAAAACTTGCTGATTTAAAAGAAGGGGATACGATTCATGTAGGAGATGTGCTGGCGCGTATTGATGAGGCGGGAGTTAAGAGTAGGGAAGCTGGAGATGGCAAAGATGAGGCGGAGATGGAGCCCGGGAAAAAAGAAGAAGCTCTATCAGCCAGCCAGGAAAAAAAATCGAAAAAAACGAAGATATCAGAGATGGGGGCCCGGGTATCGGAGCTCAGGTCCAAAACTTCCACCGATGCTGACGACCTTGCCAGCCAGGAGTCTGATAGCAAACAGGATCAGGCATCCGGTATAAAGGCAAGCCCGGTAGCCTCCGCCATTATTGCCGATAAAAAAGTAGATCCAAAAAATGTGACGCCATCCGGATTCCAGGGTAAAATATTAAAAGAAGATGTAATGGCTGCGCTCGCCAGCCCGGGCAAAAAAGGATTTAATGGTGCCGAACTGTTCAGCCGCAATACCCGGACGGAAAAGATGAGCAACCTGCGGAAAACAATTTCGCGGAGGCTGGTGGAAGCCAGGAATACCACGGCCATGCTTACCACATTCAACGAAGTGGATATGAGCCGGATCATGGAAATAAGAAATAAATACAAGGATAAATTCAAGGAGATACATGGGGTGGGTCTCGGATTCATGAGTTTTTTTGCCAAGGCCTGCGCCATCGCCTTGTCGGAATGGCCAACCGTAAATGCTTACATGGACGGGGATTCCATCATTTACCATGACTTTGCGGATATCAGCATTGCAGTAAGTACTCCCAGGGGGTTAACGGTTCCGGTTATCCGGAATGTGGAGAGCCTGAGTATGGCGGATATTGAGAAAAAAGTAATGGACCTGGCATCCAAAGCAAGAGAAAGCAAACTGACCACCGAGGATCTGACCGGGGGTACTTTTACCATCACCAATGGCGGGGTATTCGGTTCATTAGTGAGTACACCGATCATCAATATTCCCCAGAGCGCTATATTGGGTATGCATAAAATTGAAGACAGGCCCGTGGCCGTTAACGGGCAGGTGCAGGTAAAACCCATGATGTATCTGGCACTGAGTTATGATCATCGGATCATTGACGGGAGAGAATCCGTAGGGTTCCTGGTAAGGGTAAAGGAGCTGTTGGAGAGCCCCGAGCAAATGCTGATCGGCAAAGATCCTGTAAAGACATTACTTGAATTATAGTTTTCCTGAAAAACAATATTTATCTTACAGCCATGAAAAAGAGTGCAATTGTATTGACTACCCTCACTGCTCTTGTCATTGTTTCCTGCCAGAAAGAGATTGACTGGGGGCTGGGAGGCGATCAACAGTTGATGAAGATCAGGTCCCAAACGGGCACCGATTCCACCGTTATTTCTTATACGTATGATGCACAGGGACGGTTGATCCGAGAAAATACAGTGGGGGTCTCAGGGGGCACCACACTCGATAATGATCTTACCATCAATAGGAATTCTTCCGAGGTCATTACGACTACCGTACAAAAATCGGCTGCACTTATCGCTGGTGGTATTGACAGCATTTTGACGAGGTATTATTACAATACGACCAACTCCCGGTATACCGCTTCTGCCTTTGATATCAGTCTGGGCGGTTTTTCAATTACCGATAGCGCTATATTCATCTATGATAACAATGGAAGAGTGGCCAGCGACACCCATTACATCGTTTCCAGCCTGATACCCGCTTTCCAGGCCCTGGCGGATCAGTATACCTATTCTGGTAATGGTTTGGACCTGGTCACCGTGGCACAGCTCGCGGCTGCGAATCCCGGGGATCCTTTGTCACCTGTTTCAACACAGACCTATACTTTTGATAGTAAGGTCAATCCTATCAAATTCAAAGATGAAGGGGTCATCCTGGGACGGACCGGGTTTTTCGATGCCAACAATCCATCGCAACTGGTACTGGATAACGCGGCGGATCCCTCAACGAATTTTACAATGGATTATACGTACAAGTATAACCTGGCGGGAAAACCAGATTCCTCTTATGGCACCCGCACGCCCGGAGCCACCGTAACAGCTTCGAAATATTTTTACCAGTAATGGCTGAATAAGATATAAGGTACAGGTAAATGATGGCCTTGTACCTTGTAAACCTTACCTTTTCATCGTGAGCCGTTATCACTCTTACCTGCGCACTGCCGGAACTATTCTTTCATTGTACAAGGGAGAAATGCCTTTCCCTGCATTTCTTAAAAAATTTTTTGCCGGGAATAAAAAACATGGTTCAAGAGACAGAAAAGATATAGCTCATTTATGTTATTGTTTTTTCAGAACAGGAAAAGCAGCACGGGAGTTGCCGGTAGTAGAGAGAATCGTTGCCGGGTTATTTCTTTGTTCCGGTTCATCCAACAACCTGCTGGAGAACCTGGGACCCGGGTACCATGCGAATACTGCACTCGGTATTCAGGAGAAATTTTCCCTGCTTGAAACTGCAGGGTCGCTGCAGGATGTCTTTCCATGGAAAGAAGAACTCTCTCCCGGAATAGATCATGACAGTTTTTGCACATCTTTTTTTGTGCAGCCTGACCTGTTTTTAAGACTCAGGCCGGGGTACGAAGAAATAGTTTTACAAAAACTGAATGCCTCTGGAATTGTTTTTAACCGGGTTGGTCGACAAGCTCTTGCTCTCCCGGCAGCGACGGCGATTGATAAAATCATCCAACCGGACCGGGAAGCGGTAATTCAGGATTATAGTTCGCAAAGGATCGGGGAGTTGGTATCAGCCGGCTGTCGACTGTACACAACCGGCAACCGCGGAAACGCATTCAAGGTTTGGGATTGCTGCGCAGGCAGTGGCGGGAAATCAATCATGACTTATGATATTAACCCGGCCATCGAACTTACTGTTTCCGATATAAGAGAATCTATTCTCAGGAATCTGAAGAAGCGGTTTTCAAAAGCGGGTATCGGGAATTACAGGTCCTTTGTAACCGATCTTACCGGCAAAGCGGATCCGATAACCGGTCACTTTGATCTTATTCTCTGCGATGCACCCTGCTCCGGCAGCGGCACCTGGGGTCGTACACCGGAACAATTGTATTATTTTGACAGCAAAAAGATCAATGAATATGCCATCCTCCAGAAAAGGATCGTTTCAACGATATTACCCCGCATAAAGCCCGGAGGTTACCTCTTGTATAGCACTTGTTCCGTATTCAAAAAAGAAAATGAAGCGATCGTAGATTTTATCCTGGAGAAACTTTCTGAAAATAAAACAGGATCGGCACCTGAAGTGATAAAGATGGATCTCTTCAAAGGATATGAATATAAAGCCGATACAATGTTTGCCGCTTTGCTGAGAAAACCATTATAGTCGGATCAGTTCCGCCGTCCCAAGGGCCTTCTGGCCGTCCAGGACCTTTATATAATATTTCCCTTTGGCTAATTTAATGAGAGGAAGTTGCACTGTTTTTTTACCGCTGCCTTTTGATTCAGCTACCTGTAACATCAGCCTTCCTTTTGCATCGTAGACGACAATGGGCATATGCGAAATGGCATAGGCTGTTTCGATTACCAATGTCACCTGGTTGTCCGATGCGGGGTTGGGTTGTATAGTAAGTACTTTTTTATACTGATTGGGGTCCCCGGTGCCTGTGGGGAAACAGCCAGAAGCGACCGTTACGTTTGCGGTATCGATATAAACGGCGGTAAAAGTTGCGGCAGCGGTATCAACGATCTGGCGGATACGATACGAAACAATACCGGCCGGTACGCTCACGAGTGTATTATTATATTGGTAGCTATGATTGGTGAGAATGTCGCCCGCCTGTGGAATGACATCGGCAATTTTTGTATAAACCGATTCACCCGGGGCTTTTCTTTCCACTTCGTATTTCATGGCCCCCACATCTTTGCTGCTCCAGCTGACATTTACAGTACAGGCGTTGATGACCGCACTGGATGTGGCATAATCAACCAACAGGTTGGTGAAAGCCAATTTCATATTCGGGATGCCATAGCCCACCCTGTTATCGGGACTACCCGCAATGCTACCCGCCTGTTGCATCGCCCGGACGATCTTCATATTATTGAACTCGGGGAAACCCTGCCATAAACAGGTGCCAAGCCCTGCCATATTGGGGCAGGCAAAGGAGGTCCCACTGCCGGTTGCGATCGAATTGTTTGTACCCTGTATTAAGGCGGATACCCCAATGGAGGCAACATCTGGTTTAATGCGGCCGTCGAATGAAGGTCCATAGCTTGAAAAACCAGCCACCACACCCGATATATTGACGGCACCCACTGCAACCACACTGTCTCCATCCGATGGTGTTATCAGGTAATGCCAGGTATTTCCTCCTTCATTCCCTACGGCATTAAAGACAAGGATCCCTTTTTTTGCGGCCAGATCGGCACCGATAGCGGACATCGTGCTGTTCCCGTCCATATCCGCATAGGTATGATTGAAAGTGGAATTATCAAATGTGTTATAGCCCAATGAAGAAGAGATCACATCGGTGCCGGCACTATCGGCGCGTTCTGCACCGCAGACCCAGTTATGTTCCTCGACGGGGTATTCGGTTGCCAAATCTTCTGTCCTGAACAGGTTAAAGGTTGCCTTAGGGGCTTTACCAATGAACTGCCCTGGTATGTTGGCGGCAATGGTGGAAAGGCATTGCATACCATGCGCAAAATCTTCGACCACGCTGCCATTCCCGTCCACAAAATCCCAGGTACTTAATATCTGGCCGTTCAGGTTTAAACAATCAAAAGCCTGGAGAGTGGTGTAGTGGTAAAAGCCTGCATCCAGCATTGTGATCATCATTCCCTGGCCCCGCAAACCGATATCGTGCAGGAACTCTCCATTGTGCAGGTGAATTTCATTATAAGAACCAGTTCCATAATTATAATAATCAGAAGTCACCCGTTGCACAACAGGGGGATAAGGAT
>CAYSIU010000072.1:0-9075 GCA_964431095.1 uncultured Chitinophaga sp.
TTTATTTTAGCAAATACGTGGGTAGGTGATGTGGTGGCCCGTGTTAAACGTAACAAATCCATCTAACGACCCAGTCTGTCCGGGGTCAGCTGCCGACTGCAATTTCTTCCCTATTTTTGCTGCCCGTCAAAGATTGCTCGCTCGAATAGCAAAACGGATAATTATTAGTGAATCAAGTGATTAAGCATGAATTTTAATTTGTCGCAGATACCCGAGAGGAATAAGAAGCCCCGACCGTCTGGATTGACCATGGTAATGGATAAAGGACTTAGCGTTGCTGAAGCAAGGAATTTTATGAGCGTATCCCATCCCCATGTGGACCTGGTAAAACTGGGTTTTGGTACCTCCTTTGTCACACCCAATCTCGAAGAAAAGCTGGAAGTGTACCGGTCTTTCGGGGTGCCGATCTATTTCGGGGGCACTTTGTTCGAAGCATTCCTGATCCGCAACCAATTTGATGACTTTATCAAAGTTTGCCACGACTATGGCATCACTTATATGGAAGTAAGCGATGGTTCTATTACCATTCCTCATTCGGAAAAATGCGGGTATATCGAAAAACTGACTAAATACGGGACTGTACTCAGCGAAGTTGGCAGCAAGGATGCAGCGCATATTATTCCGCCTTATAAGTGGATCGAACTGATGAAAGCGGAACTGGAAGCGGGCTCCAGTTATGTCATTGCCGAAGCAAGGGAAGCGGGCAATGTCGGCATCTACCGGGGTAGCGGCGAAGTAAGGGAAGGCCTGGTGCAGGAGATCCTCACCCAGATCTCGGGGGATAAGATAATTTGGGAAGCCCCGCTGAAAGCACAGCAACTGTATTTTATTGAGCTGTTGGGCTGTAATGTGAATCTTGGCAATATCGCACCCACCGAAGTAATCCCGCTCGAAGCCATGCGGATCGGGCTGCGGGGTGATACCTTCGCCTTATATCTTGATAAAAAAGAAGCCTGATGCGGCTCTTCGGACTCATTGGTTATCCTTTATCTCATTCTTTTTCCAAAAATTTTTTTGATGAAAAGTTTGAGAAAGAAGGGTTGACTGACTGCCGTTTCGAAAATTTTCCTATCACATCTATCCAGGACGTTAAAAAGATCATCCTGAAAGAACATCCCGATCTTAACGGCCTCGCCGTTACCATTCCTTATAAACAGCTTATCCTGTCCTGTCTTGACTCTTCAGTGGGTATTCCAACCGGGATAGGTGCCTGTAATTGCATCCGGATCGCGGATGGGAAAATGATCGGTTATAATACCGATCATGTTGGGTTTGAGAAAAGTCTCAGCCCCTTATTGAAGCCCTGGCACAAAAACGCCTTGGTGCTGGGGAATGGAGGATCTGCTGCATCTATAATTTTTGTATTGAAGAAACTGGGTATCCTGTTTAATATTGTCAGCCGTGAGATACATGATGGTTCAACCCTTACCTACAAAGACCTTAACAGTACTATTATCAAAGAACATCCCGTTATAATCAATACCACACCTTTGGGAATGTATCCCCACAGCAATAATTACCCGGATATTCCTTATGAGTTTATTTCAGAACAGCATCTCGTCTACGATCTCATCTATAACCCTTCTAAAACAGTGTTGTTACAAAGAGCAGAGCAGCAGGGCGCCATCATCAAAAACGGGGAAGAAATGCTGGTATTGCAGGCAGAGGAGAACTGGAGGATATGGAATAGTTAATTTCGGGATTGGTTAATTCAGATTATCCCGGTCTCATGTGTTGAAGGTATCCAGTCAACCCATTAACCAGTTAACTTGTCCCTCGCTATCTCCGGGACCGACACGATCTTTTTCTTTTCGTAATCATAACAAATCATCCCGGTTTTTGCAATCGCGACAATCAATCTTTTCCCGGCTTTTTCCTTTTCCAGTTTGTAGAATAGTTCGAAGCCAACCCTGGAGACTTCTCCCCGGGCCACGGAAGCGATCACCGTATCCCCATAAAACAATTCATTTTTGAATTCAATCACCACATCGGCCATGATCATCCCCACTCCTGCAAAATTCATCTCGCTGTACCCCATATTCTGGAGCCACTGCATCCTTGCCTCATGAACCAGGGACAGGATCGTATCGTTACCCGCATGACCCCCGTAATTAAGATCGGTAATGCGGATAGGAATGAAGCAGGAAAAAGGGAATTCTTCAGGTAAATGCATCCTGGGCCTTGCCATGTGGACGGGTTTCCGATAAAATTAGGGAAGCTGGTTGAAAACATCAATTGTCCTGCAGGGAACTGATAAGACTGAATATATCCATGAAATTATCCGGGTGGGCGGGGGAGGAGCAGGCGAGTTGTTTTCTCCATTTTTCCATCTGGCTTTTGCAATTGGCATCCTGCTCTTCGCCGGAAACACAGCATACAAGATCGCTGAGTTTTTTTGACATGCGGATAATATTTCCATCAGGGGTCATTAACATGATATAACGGTCTGCAATAGCATTTCCCTGCCCCTGTTGATCCGCCTCATCCGGTTCTACCGTGCCTTGCAGCACAGTGCCCGGGTTGCCATACCCGGCCAACCGGAAGCCATTGGCTACAATATCCATTCTTTTTTGGGGTGAGATATCCAGTTTGGCATAGGTCTTTTTGCTGGCTTCCAATGCCACATCATTTCTTGCTTCGTCGTCATTATTACTCGTGGCAACTTTATTGTCAACGGGAGAAGGTAGATTATTGGTAAGCGCGGGCGAAGGAATGTTTCCTGTTGGCGGGGAGGGCATTTTTGAAACCGCCACATTTTTATTATTGGTATTGGAATTGAATAATTGCGCCGAACCAAATGCGATCAGGCCAATAAGAACTGCCGCCGCTGCGTACCGAAGCAGGGGAGTCAGCCTTCTGCGGGAAGGCATTGCCTCTTCAGACCCTGTATCCAGAGTAGTCTTTATTTTATCCCAGGTGGCAACAGGAGGAATGACTTCAGCAGTATAAAGTTTTGAAGAAAGATCTTCGGCAATTTCAGGCGCATCAAGGCGCTGGACTATCTTGCTCCAGACGGCAGGGGGGGCCTGAATGGCCAGTTCATAGAGCCTGGCAGGGAAGCGATGTTCAAGGGCCGCATCATCCAATTCAGCAACAATTTTCTGCCATACTTCTGCAGAAGGAGTCACCTCATAATTGTACAGCTTATGTTGGATTTCATTGCTCATTATTTGCTGCTTACCCCTCTTTGTTTGTCAATATAAATTCTCACCATATCCTGCAATATCACTTTGGCTCTTGACAATTGCGATTTGCTGGTTCCTTCGCTGATGCCCAGCATGTCGGCGATTTCCTTATGGGTGTAACCTTCCACCACATACATGTTGAACACGGTGCGATAGCCGGGTGACAGTTCCTGTACCAATAGCATGATATCTTTTGCACCCAGTTCGTCCAGCGCAGAAGCGTATTTACCTTCAATGGTATTTTCTTCTTTTTCCGTGACTGGCATCAGGTACCGTTTGCGGCGAAAATGTTCAATGGCGGTATTGACAAAGATCCTGCGCATCCAACCTTCAAAGGAACCTTCCCCACGATAACTGCCGATTTTTTTAAAGACCTTGATAAATCCTTCCTGCAAGATATCTTCTGCTTCTTCTGTATTACCCGCATACCTCAGGCAAACGGCGTACATCCGGGGAGAAAAGCGGCGGTAGAGTTCTTCCTGCATCCGCCGGCTGCCTTCCAGGCACCCAACAATTAAGTCGCTTTCGGGGATACTTTGGTTGCGTTCAGGGATCAAATTCAGCGATTTGTTGAAAATTTATTCAAAAATGCTACCAGTTTTTCGGTGGCTTTTTTCCTGTGGCTGAACCGATTTTTTTCGGCAAGGCTCATTTCAGCGAAAGTCCTGTCGGACCCCTCGGGAATGAACACAGGATCATATCCAAAACCCTGGGATCCTCTTTTTTCTTCAGTGATCCGCCCTTCAGAAACTCCTTCAAAAAGGGTTTCCTTCCCACCAATTAACAAGGATATAACAGTGCGGAACCGGGCCCGCCGGTTTGTTTTGCCTGCCAAATTAGTTAAAAGCTTTTCAATGTTCGCGTCAAATGATCGGTCATTGCCGGCATACCGCGCACTTTTTACCCCCGGGTCACCCTTCAAAGCATCCACTTCCAGACCCGTGTCCTCGCTGAAACAGTTCAAACCGGTCAGCTCAAAAACGGTCTTTGATTTAGCAGAAGCATTTTCTTCAAGCGTATGATAGGGTTCAGGGATCTCTTTTGCAAATCCGGCTTCTTTTAATGTCAGTATTTCCAGGTCACCACTTATCACGGAACGAATCTCATCGGCTTTGTGCTGGTTATTGCTGGCAAAGATTAATTTCATGGTAACAGTCGTATTATCTCATATAGTGAAGATCCGCTTCAGGCAAACCCATAATTTACTCTTCAGCAATTTGTCATGCTCCAATTCCTGCAGGGATGGCGAGTACAAGTAAGATGTATTAGCAAAAGTCTGTAATTGGAAATGCGGAAAACTAATCGGTAAACCTAAAAGGATGGGTTCTACCCCGAACAAAAAGACATTTTTGCTTTTGAATTGCGCGATCAATTCTTTGTAAGATGACCCCTGATGATTGTTCCTGTTGAGTAGTACGATGTCTCCAAGGCCGAGTTTGCAGGCGCTGAGGATGCCGGTAAGAAAAGCCAGCTCGTTATCGGGAATATGAATTGTATCGGTATGATTCACTACGATGAGTATGTTCTTCAGATTCCCGCCGAGCCATTTCCTGCTTGCCTGCAGGTTTGCATTTTCATTCACAGCTTCTGCTTGTCCGGGAATCTTTTCCTTCTCTGTAACCCCGGCCTCTGCGGGTATTTCCGTCGTTTTTTCCCCTGATTGGATCAGCGAGGAGCGGTACAGTCCAGCCACTGTAAATGCCGGTAATTCAATGTTGTTTAGATCCATGGAGGGTCAGTAATAAATACAAATGGGTGTTAGTTTTTTTCGTTTCTTTGGTCAGACAAAAATAATCTTTTATGATTGCAGCCATGGATATTTCAGTCACCAAAGCAGGAAGAAGCAAATTGCAGGATCTGAACCTCGAGAACCTCCCGTTTGGCAAATACTTTTCCGATCATATGCTGGAAGCCGACTGTGAGCAGGGGGAATGGAAGAATATCGAGATCAAACCTTATCAGCCCCTGTTGCTCGGTCCATCGCTGGCTGCATTGCATTACGGGCAGGCCATATTTGAGGGCATAAAGGCTTACAAAGACCGGAAGGGGAACGCCTTCATATTCCGGCCCCAGGAAAATTACAAACGATTCAATATTTCTGCCCAACGCATGCAGATGCCTGACGTACCGGAAGAATTGTTCCTGGAAGGGATGCGTCAACTGGTGGAACTGGATCAAAGCTGGATACCATCGAGAGAGGATCACTCCTTGTATATCCGGCCATTTATGTTTTCAACCGACGAGGTCATTGGTGTCCGTCCATCGGAAAGTTATAAATTCATGATCATCCTCAGCCCGACGGGTCCGTACTACAGCGCACCGATGCGTATCTACGTGGAAGAGAAATATGTAAGGGCCGTGCCGGGCGGAGTAGGGTATGCCAAGGCAGCTGGTAACTATGGTGCCGCGATGTATGCCACCGCGGAGGCCAGGAAAAAAGGTTATGACCAGGTGCTGTGGATGGATGCCTTCGAACATAAATACGTGCAGGAGATCGGGACGATGAATGTGTTCTTTATTATCGGCAATACAGCCATTACACCGGATCTCGAACAGGGAACCATCCTTGACGGTGTAACAAGGAACAGTGCGATTACATTATTGAAGGAATTGGGTTTTCAAGTGGAAGAAAGACACCTGAGCATTGATGCCATCATCGATGCTTACAAGGCGGGCATCCTGTATGAAGTGTTCGGCACCGGTACCGCAGCCACCATATCCCTTATCAAAGAACTGCGCTATAAGGATTTCGTGATGCAATTTGATGTAGAAAAATGGAAAACTGCTCCCACACTCAAGAAATGGCTCGCCGATATACGCGAGGGGAGAAGGGAAGATAAATATGGATGGATGCAAAAGGTTTAACGACCTAAATTCCAGACCCTTAAACCCTGTATTTAGCAGCATGTATTTTTTGGAATTTCCCACTCCTGCCATTACCTTTGCCTCCCCAAAAACAGGGGTCGAGAATGCCTACAATTCAACAATTAGTACGTAAAGGAAGAGAGATCATCAGGGCCAAGAGTAAGTCAAGGGCTTTGGACCAGTGCCCGCAACGCCGCGGGGTGTGTACCCGGGTTTATACCACTACTCCCAAAAAACCCAATTCTGCATTGCGCAAAGTAGCTAAAGTTCGTCTCACGAATAAGGTGGAAGTCATTGCCTACATCCCCGGAGAAGGACACAATCTGCAGGAGCACTCCATTGTTTTGATCCGCGGTGGCCGTGTTAAAGACCTGCCCGGCGTTCGATATCACATTGTCCGGGGTTCGCTCGACACTGCAGGGGTAAAGGACCGGAAAAAGAGTCGTTCAAAATACGGGACCAAAAGAGAGAAAACGAAAAAATAACCCAACCTAATACAAGTATAGATCATGAGGAAAACTCAAGCAAAAAAGCTTCCATTAGCGCCCGATCCGAGGTTCAACGACAAGTTGGTCACCCGGTTTGTGAATAACCTGATGTGGCAGGGAAAGAAAAGCGTGGCGTTCAATACTTTTTACAACGCGCTGCAGCGAGTGGCTAAACAAACCAATGAAGATGGCTATGAGACCTGGAAAAAAGCATTGGCCAATATCACTCCTTCGGTCGAAGTTCGCAGCCGTCGAATCGGGGGTGCTACTTTCCAGATCCCGACCGAGGTCCGTCCTGACCGGAAGATATCCCTGAGCATGAAATGGCTGATACGCTATAGCCGCGATAGAAACGGACGCAGCATGGCAGATAAACTGGCGAATGAAATTGTAGCCGCCAGTAAAGGAGAAGGGGCGGCATTCAAAAAGAAAGAAGATACGCACCGAATGGCAGAAGCCAACAAGGCTTTTGCCCATTTTAGGGTGTAAAGGATACAAGAGCACAATTTCCTCGAGCCATCCTGGTCTTTACCAGGGTGGTTTTTTTATTATGAGACCTGAGTGTAAATCATGTGTACTAATATCATTTGCAAACCGCGAACTGCTAACGGCTGACTGACTTATTTTTCCAGGAATTTTGGCAGCAGTGTACCGATCAGTTGGGTCCATCCCTGCATAAAACTCTCTTTCGCAAAATCCGGGCCGTTTGCCGCAAAAGACTCTATTCCCTCATGCGTCAGTTTCAATCTTGTCTGATTCCCTTCTTTAAATAATTCAAATGTTACTACTGAATTTCCTTTGAGACCATCATACCGCCAGCTATAGGCCAGTTTTCTGCCGGTGACCACCTCCGTTATTTTGCAAAGATGTAAATACCGTTCACCTTTTTGTCCCTGTCCATAGAATTGGAATTCGAAACCCACAGTGGGTTGAAAATCGGCCAGGTCAAAATACCATTGTTTCATTTCATTTTTATCGGTAATGGCTTTCCAGACTTTTTCAATAGAAGCGCTGAAAGTTCTTTCGATTGTAAACGGCTGTGTGTTATTCATTTTTTTTATTTATAAGTTACTTTGTAATTCAAATGAGTCACGCGGGGAGAATGGATGACCCCGGTTATTTCAATATTGAGATTCTCTGCATTGATCCGGTCGAATAAACGGACGCCTTTTCCCAGCAGGACGGGCGAGTAATGAATGGTAAATTCATCCACCAGGCCTGCCGACAGGAACTGGCGGATGGTATCAGCGCCCCCCGAGATCCTGATATCTTTGTTTCCCGCCGCATGTCTGGCCTTATCAAGCGCGCTTTCAAGCCCGTCATTAATAAAATAGAAAGTCGTACCCCCTTTTCTTTTCCAGGGTTCCCGTACCTGGTGTGTTAAAACATAGACAGGCGTATGAAAGGGGGCATTTTCCGGCCAGTTGGTCTCGCCTTCTTCGAGCATTCTCTTGCCCATGATATGAGCGCCGGTCCGCTCCAGCATTTCGTTGATCAGGTCATTATCGGCACCCGTTTCACCTCCCTCACCGATGCCAAGGGTCTCCCGGAAACTTTTCTGATTGTATACCCATTCGTGAATCGCGGGTCCGCCATCTCCCAACGGGTTTTGGGGGCTTCCATTCAACCCGGCTATAAACCCTTCCATAGACGTGCCCACACTGAAAAAGATTTTGCTCATACTTGTTGATTTGATTACTTATTGGTTAACTGACTCAAATATTTTTCGAGTCTGTCAACATTTTGCCTGAGCCCTTCATCCGCTTTAAACACTTTAATTACTTCCCGTAATTGTTCGGCGGATTCAAAAACAGAGTGAATGTCGACTAATGTTTTATCGCCCCGTTCCTCGAAAGTGACGACCATCAGGAATTTGGGCCCCGTGGCATGTTCCAGTACCAGTTTTTCAGGTTTTACGATCTCCCTGAATATATGCGTGTTTTTGTAATCGGTCCCGTCAGGGCCATGCATAATAAAATCCCATTCCCCACCGGGGCGGACATCCATTTTAAAAATAGTATTGGTAAAGCCGTTGGGCCCCCACCAGTGTTTAATATGTTCAGGCCGGGTCCATACTTCCCAAACAAGATCCCTCGGGGCATTAAGCAGCCGGGAAACGCGTAGCTCCCTGCCTTCAGTCACGCTATTTTTTTCTTTTTGCTGTACCATTTTTTTGTTTTTTGACGTGTTGAATTTTATGCAGATAGGCATCAAGGTCATCCAGTTTCCTTGTCCATAATTGCCTGTATTGCTCCACCCAATCCGATACTTCGTTCAGTTGATTCAGTCGCGCTTTGCAATAGCGCTCGCGTCCCTGTTGTTGGATGGTGACTAGCCCGCATTCGGTGAGGATCCTGATATGCTTGGATACGGCGGGGCGGCTGATATCAAATTTTTCAGCGACTGCATTCAGGTTAAGGGATTGATAAGCCACCATTTGGATGATCGCCCTGCGGGTGGGGTCGGCAATGGCTTGGAAGACATCTCTTCTCATACGGGGGATCGTTTTTATGTAACCGATCAGTTACAAATGTATG
>CAYSIU010000073.1:0-8995 GCA_964431095.1 uncultured Chitinophaga sp.
AATATTGTTGCCCTTTCGTTAATTCTTCCGTGACCGTTTAATTCGCCTAGTACGCCCAGCTTAGGAAGACCAGATTCATCCCCATTGCCCATGCCTTCTGCAGGGTGGCGGAAAGAGCAGGCGCCCGCTCACCCCTTATGATGCCGATACTGCTAAACCCTTCCAGTTGACAGGCCGCTGCTGTTGCCAATAGGTGATTGGACCACGCACCACCAAATGTTACAATGGTTTTTTTATGCTCTTGTTTTGTTGCTTTAAGATAATAACGGAGTTTGAACCATTTATTCCCGGAGACAAACGGGTGAATTTTATCTAATCGCAGTATTTCTGTTCTGATATCCTTTCCATTTGTGGGCAGCAGTATAGCATTATCAGTGGTAATATTTTCAAGCCGGATATTCAGCATGGAGATTCAAATGACCGTCTTGGCGAATTTACTTTAATTTCATGCCGCATTTTTTAAAACAAACATGAAGAAACCTACATTGGTGATCCTGGCCGCAGGGATGGCATCCCGTTATGGAAGCATGAAACAGGTGCAGGGTTTTGGCCCCGGGAATGAAACGATCATGGACTACGCTATTTATGATGCCATACGTGCGGGATTTGGAAAAGTGGTCTTTATTATCCGGAAGGAGTTTTCCGAAAATTTCAGGAAAATATTTGATGCAAAGCTCAGGGGCCGTGTTGGGGTGGAATATGTATACCAGGAACTGGATTTTTTTACCGATGGATTTCCCGTGCCCGAAGGACGAGCCAAGCCCTGGGGCACCGCACATGCAGTATTATGTGCGAAGGATGCTGTGAACGAACCTTTTGCCGTCATCAACGCGGATGATTTCTATGGTAGAGATGCTTTTCAGCACGCGGCAGCTTTTTTGAATAAAGAAGTAAACGAGAAAAAATTTGCCATCGTGGTGTACGACCTGTTGAAGACCTTATCGGAACATGGGACCGTGAACAGGGGTGTTTGTGAACTGGACCGGGAAGGTAAACTATCCGGTATCAGGGAACGGATCAATATCGGGAAGCTGGATGGCCAAATAATTTGTGATGACGGGCAGGAACCGAGGAAACTGTCATTGCAGACCAAAGTTTCCATGAACTTCTGGTGTTTTGACCCTTCTTTTTTCCCCTATGCAAAAAAGAGATTTGCTGCGTTCCTGGCCAGTCATGGAAATGAGCTGAAATCGGAATTTTTTATTCCGATCGTCGCGGATCAATTTATTAAGGAGGGAGGGAAGATCGAAGTGCTTCCTACAACTGCTCTTTGGTTCGGGGTGACTTACAAAGAAGACGCCCCTTTTGTTGCTCAAAGCCTGGAACGGCTGGTAAGTGCAGGAGAATACCCTGCTCATCTATGGAAATGATAATGTAAAAATGATGATGGGTACCTGTGCGTTAAAAGCTGCTGCATGACGACTCCGATCCCGGGACTTCCGACTACTTTAATTTTAATCGCCTTTTACCATAAATACATAATTCTCTATCCTTTTCACCTGTTCCTGTTTGCTCATTCCCCGAACAGTAGAAGCGGTAATCATTCTGACCTGCTGGTAGGCAGTATCTTTTTTCAATTCGTCAAGCACCTCGTAAATATATTTTGACTGAATAGCAAATACGGCACCTTCGGCCTGGACCTCTTTTGTGCTCAGGATACCGATGACCTCTCCATTATCATTGAAAACAGGTCCACCGCTGTTTCCCGGGTTGGCAGCTACTGTGATCTGGCAGCTGAGCGTATCGCCGTTAATACCCGTACGGGCGCTCAGGTATCCTTCCCCATATACGATCTCATTTCTCGGGAACCCGAGCGTATAAATAGGTTCGGCGATATCGGTAACCGATCTCCGTATGCCATAGGGAAGAAAAGATAAGGACTTGAATTCGGGATCATCTATTTTCAGGATGGCGATGTCTTTTTGGATATCCAGTTTCACCAGTTTTACATGGTATTGCTCCCCTTTGTTATTCTGCACGTAAATATTTTTTGAATTTTTCACTACGTGCGCATTGGTGGCAAGAAACCCTTTGCCATCGATCAGGAAACCGGTCCCATTGTAGCGAACAGGAGTATTGATAATGGGTTTATTGTTTTTTTTATTGTCTGCATTCTCGATCTTATCCACGAGTTTTTTCTGATCTTCCTTGATCGTTTTGACTTCCTGCACCAGCTGGGTCAGTTTGCTGCTTTCTGCTTTCGGGGAAAGAAAGTTGACCAGTAGGGTGACACCAATGGTCGTTACGCCGGCGATCACTGCAGCAATGGCGGCCACTCTTTTGTATCTTTTCCACAGGTATACCAGTTTTCCCCTTCCTTTCAGTTTGGCCGAATCTATTTTACCCTGTTCCGCGAGATTAGTGTGCACATCATGCAAGACGGTCCGGAATTTTTTCCATTCGCCAAAACGGTTCATTTGTTGTAAAATAGGGGTTTTTTCCAACACCAGGTGATTGATTTCGGGATTTGTTTTGCGGAGGATTTCAGAATAAAGACGTTCATCCGGGTTCATTTCGCCTCGGATATAACGTTCAACGGCGTCCAATAACTTGATATCATCCATCACTGTTCCCGTTTTTATAATGAGTAAAAAATAATTTCTTCAGTCTCATCAGGCATTTGTACTTCTGGTTCTTGGCATTGTCCGCATTGGTATACCCGAACCGGGCGGCTATCACCTGCATATTCTGTTTCTGCAGGTAATAAGCTTCCAAAAGACTTTTACAGGGCTCCCCCAGGCTGCTGATCGCTTTATCCATCATTTCAAACTCCGCGTCCCTTTTTTCGTGTTCCTCTATTTCATCCTCCACCGGCACGAGGGACTCCAGTTGCTCGACCGGGGGGGAATACCGGTTCAACTGCTGTAAACGTTTCAGCCATAGCCTCCTGCTTACCGAATAAAGATAGGTTTTGATCTGGCAGTTCAGTTCAAAACTCCCCGACCGCACCCTTTCATAAAGAACTATCATTGCCTCCTGGAATATATCTTTCGCATCATCTGATGAACCGTTGTTGTTGATTATCAGGGCCTGAACAGTATTAAAGTTCTCCCTGTAAATCGTTTCAACGGCCCTTTTATCGCTGGCAGCTAATCCTTGCAATAAGCCCTTTTCGTCGTTCGCTGGTTTCACTATTCCGCTATTTAATACAGGATTTTAAAAATAGTAACCCTCCGCCAACTAAAAAAAACTTAAAAAACCGGGTTACCTTTTCCGGTTTTGGGTATTAAGACTGAAATATTTCAAAAAATCAAAAAAAATCACAACAAATGAAAAAAGTACTTGCAATTGCATTGATTGCTACTGCCATGGCAGCCTGTAACAACAGCGGGGACAAAAAGACGGGTAATACCGACAGCACGAAGAAAGATTCATCTACTATGACCACCACACCCAAGGACACGTCGAACACAATGACCCCCAAGGATACCAGCAACACGATGAAGCCTGATTCCACGCATAAGTAAGAGTATAATTAAGATTTTCATATGGCAAGCAATCGTTAGAGGCGGTCTATTTCTATAGACTGCCTTTTTGTTTTATAGACATCATTAGTACGTTCGGTACGCCAGCCTCCGCCCGAATGTGCCGTTCGGTACGGGCGGGCGACAGAGTCATTCTGGCGGGGGCGGGCAATCGTTAGAGGCCGTCCTGTTCCCAGGATGGCTTTTTTGTTGCGCGCCGGGGATGATTTACCCCGACGTCCTGTAAAAAAGGAAAGATTTGCCAGTTTGGAATGAATAAGTATTTTTGATGGGTCATGACGATCACAAAAGCATACCGCTGGTATTATTCTTACTTCTTAAAGAAGACCGGGGATGTTTTTGTTGAAAACATGTAAAAACAACTGAAAAACAAACGTAAAGAGTCCCGGTCCGAACAGGCCGGGATTTTTTTTGCAGGCTTTATTCAAATTGACCGTTTCAATAGCAGGACAGTCCTAAAGCCGGAATAATTATGAAAACAAGTAAAAGACTAAAAGGGATCGGGGAGTATTACTTTTCTCAAAAACTCCGGGAGATCGATGATCTCAATAAGGCCGGCAGGAATGTGATCAACCTGGGTATCGGCAGTCCTGACCTGCCACCGCATCCTGATGTGATCAGGGTGTTGCAGGAAGAAAGTGAGAAACCAGGGGTTCATTCTTACCAGCCCTATAAAGGGGCACCAGTTTTGCGAAAAGCTATGAGCGGCTGGTATAAGAAATGGTATGATGTGGAACTGGATCCGGATGCTGAAATACTACCGCTCATCGGGAGCAAAGAAGGGATCATGCATATTTGTATGACATGGTTGAATCAGGGAGATGAAGTACTGGTGCCGGATCCGGGCTATCCAACCTATAGCGCTGCGGTAAAGCTGGCCGGAGGTACTTGTATTTCCTATAAATTGACCGCGAAAAATAATTACGAGCCGAATTTCAGCAAGCTTGAAAAATTGGTTCGTTTATCAAAAGGCAAGAGAAACCGGAAGGGGGCTATTAAGATGATGTTTGTTAACTATCCACAGATGCCCACGGGCCGCCCCCCGACTAAAGAGTTGTTCGAAAAATTGCTGGCATTTGCAAAGAAGCATCATATCCTGTTGGTGCATGACAACCCTTATTCTTTTATTTTGAACGATCGTCCCATGAGCCTCCTGGCCATGGATGGAGCAAAAGATGATGTAGTTGAATTGAATTCCCTGAGCAAATCGCACAATATGGCTGGCTGGAGGGTGGGGATGCTATGCGGTGCGAAAGATAGAATCGACGAAGTGCTTAGGTTCAAGAGTAATATGGATAGCGGCATGTTCTTACCTGTGCAACTGGCGGCGGCCAAAGCTTTATCATTAGGCCGGGAATGGCATGATCAGGTCAACAGGGTTTACCGGAAAAGAAGAGACAAAGTATTTCAGTTACTGGATGTACTCACCTGTAACTACTCAAAAGAACAGGCAGGGTTGTTTGTATGGGCCAGCGTCCCTGCTGGGTATAAGGATGGGTATGCATTCAGCGATGAGCTTCTTTCCAAGGCTTCGGTCTTTATTACCCCGGGCGGCATTTTTGGAGAGGCCGGTAAAAAATATATAAGGGTAAGCCTATGTACATCGTTGGAAAGACTGGATGAAGCAATTGGGAGGATCAAAAAGCATTTACTCTCATGATAAGATCAGTTGCGGCAGGCTTAAGCCTGACGAAATCAAATGCTCTAAATAGTGGGTTAGACAAAACATATCAAAATGGAAAGAAAAAGAATAGCCATCGTGGGTGTTGGACTGATCGGAGGGTCATTGGCCATCCGCCTGCATGAAAAGAAATTATCATCCAAACTGATAGGAGTAGACACGGATCCGGAACATGCATCAAAAGCAATGGAGCTGGAACTGGTGGACGAAATGATGGACCTTGATAAAGCTATCGGCTTCTCGGACCTGATTGTATTGGCCATACCGGTGGATCAAATAGTTGCCCTACTTCCTGTCATATTGGATAAGATCGATAGGCAGGTTGTTCTTGACCTTGGTTCTACCAAATCGCAGTTGATTGAAGCAATAAAGGATCATCCTAAAAGAGGAAGGTACGTTGCCACACACCCGATGTGGGGAACCGAGTACAGTGGACCCCAGGCAGCGGTGAGGGGTGCTTTTGAAAATAAAGCCGTGATCATTTGTAATGCGAATGAAAGCGACGATGATGCATTGGATTGGGTGAAACATATGTACAGAAAGATCGGTATGCATTTGCTGGATATGGAAGCTAAAGCGCACGACCTGCATGCGGCCTATGTAAGTCATATTTCTCATATCACTTCCTTCGCGCTGGCGAACACGGTGTTGGAAAAAGAAAAAGAAGAACAGGCAATATTTGAATTGGCAAGCGCCGGTTTTGAAAGCACGGTTCGTTTGGCGAAGAGTAACCCTGCCATGTGGGTGCCGATTTTTCTGCAAAACAGGGAGAATGTGCTGGATGTGCTGAAAGAACATATTGCCCAGTTATCGAGATTCAAAGAGAGTATTGAAAAAGAAGACGAGAACTATTTATTGAAACTGATTGAAGAAGCGAATAAAATAAGAAAGATCATTAAATAATTCATTTCACGACCTGATCATAGGATGTTCATTCATTTCAGCGGATAAGAAGATAGTTGAAAATGTTGACCTATGAGAATGCATTAATGCCCCAGGGATTGCACGATGCTCAAGAGTGGCTGGACGTTGACCAAATAAATTAAATTTGTAAAATGCAAGCAACAGAACCGGTGACAAAAGAGATCACGCTGCAGGCATGGAGCCGCCGGCCACTCATTATCAGCGGGCCCTGCAGCGCAGAAACCGAGGAACAGGTTGTGACAACCGCTCAGCGCTTAGCCGCCACCGGTAAAATAGATATGTTGCGGGCCGGCATCTGGAAACCCAGGACCAAACCGGGCATGTTCGAAGGTGTGGGTGCAAAAGGTCTACCCTGGCTGCAGCGGGCAAAAAAGATCACCGGGCTGCCTACTACCGTGGAAGTGGCCAATGGCAAGCAGGTGCAGGATGCATTGACATTTGATGTGGATGTATTGTGGATCGGTGCCCGAACCACGGTCAATCCATTTAGCGTGCAGGAAGTGGCCGACGCATTGCGCGGAGTGGAGGTACCGGTACTGATTAAAAACCCGATCAACCCTGACCTGGAATTATGGACCGGTGCAGTAGAACGGGTGGCAGGAACCCGAATAAAAGAGATCGGCCTGGTCCATCGCGGTTTTTCTACCTATGGCAATACCGAATACCGGAACGCCCCGATGTGGCACCTGGCCATCGAAATGAAACTGAAATATCCCCAGTTATTGTTTATCAATGACCCCTCTCATATATGTGGTCGCAGGGATACACTGCTCGAGGTAATGCAAAAAGCCATTGACCTCGATTATAGCGGGCTGATGGTGGAAAGTCATATCGACCCTGACAATGCCTGGAGTGACCCCAAACAGCAGGTAACGCCTGAGCAATTAAAAGAAATGCTGGAAATGATCATCTGGAGAAGAGATGATGTGAATTCGGACGAATACCACCGGGCCCTGGAAAACCTGCGACAGCAGATCAATCACCTGGACGATGAACTGATGCAGATACTCGGCCAACGGATGAGGGTTGCCGAGCAGATAGGTAAATACAAAAAAGAAAATAATATCACTATCCTGCAGACCAATCGCTGGAACGAGATCATTGAACGGGCGTCTTTAAAGGGGGACAAGCTGGGCTTGAGCAAAGAATTCATCACCCGGTATTTTGATGCCGTCCATATGGAAAGCATCAACCACCAGAAAAAGATCATGGATAGTTAACGGGCTGTAGCAAGTGGTAAGAGGGAGTGGAAATTGCCAGTAGCCAGAAGCCAGCAGCCCGAGGCCGGTGACCTGAAGCCAGTGGCCTGACGCCATTTGGGAACAAACAAATGAAAAAACTTACTTATAAATTCTACCATTCTTCTTCAGACTACTACTTCGCTTCCAGGTTCAGCTATCTGGGGAAGATAACGGACCCCAGGCATACGATATTGATCACGGATGATAATGTGTACCGCCTTCATGCAAAGCGGTTCAAGGGATGGGATACAATTGTATTGAAACCTGGCGAAGAATTCAAAGTGCAGTCCACTGTCGATGTGGTAATGGAATCACTGATCGAAATGGAAGCGGACCGGTCCACCACACTGGTGGGGGTAGGGGGGGGAGTGATCACCGATCTTACCGGCTATGTGGCTTCCATTTACATGCGGGGATTGCGATTTGGTTTCGTGCCTACTACACTGCTGGCAATGGTGGATGCTTCGATTGGCGGCAAGAACGGGATCGATATCGGCATATATAAAAACATGGCGGGAACTATCCGGCAACCCTCCTTCATCCTGCATGATATGATCTTTCTTCAGACACTGCCACGGCGGGAATGGGAGAATGGCTTTGCCGAGATCATCAAACACGCCTGTGTAAAAGATGCGACGATGTTCGGGAAGATCGAAAAAAAATCACTCAGGCAGTACCGGGAGAGCCCGCGATTCGTTTCAGAGCTGGTACAAAAAAATGCGCTGTTGAAGACCCGGATCGTTCAGCATGATGAATTTGAAAAAGGGGAAAGAAGGTTGTTGAACTTTGGCCATACCCTGGGCCATGCCGTGGAGAACCAATATGAATTAATGCACGGCGAGGCCGTTTCCATCGGGATGAACTATGCCTGTTATATTTCCGAGCGACTGGCCGGTTTCAGGCAAACCTCAAAAGTGATAGCGCTTTTGGAGAAATATGGATTGCCCACCTCTGCCGCTTTTGATAAACAAAAGGTTTTTGACGTACTGAAAATGGATAAGAAAAGGGCGAAAAAGGAGATCAGATACGTGCTGCTGGAAAAAATCGGCAAGGGGGTCATCAAATTGATTGCATTGAAACAACTGGAAAAGATCATTCAGGATTTATAGCAGTGAAAGTTACCATACATCCATCCCTGTTAAAAGGAATGATACAGGCGCCGGCTTCAAAAAGTTCGATGCAGAGGGCCTGTGCCGCCGCTTTACTGCGGAAAGGAGAAACGATCATTCACCATCCCGGGCATAGCAATGATGATCAGGCGGCCCTGGATATCATTCAAAGATTGGGGGCGGTAGTGGAAGTACAGGGATCAGAACCTGGAACCAATAGTTATCGGGTCATGAGCTCGGGCGTGAAACCCAAAGTGGATGAAATCAATTGCAGGGAAAGCGGGTTAAGTATGCGGATGTTTACGCCGATTGCAGCTTTAAGTGAAAAAGAGATCATCATCAATGGTTCCGGGAGCCTGGTGAACCGGCCCATGGACTTTTTTGAGGAAGTGTTTCCGAAACTGGGAGTGAGTATCCGGTCCAATGGGGGGAAGCTTCCTTTAATAATTAAAGGACCCTTACGACAAAAAAATATTGAAATAGACGGTGCGCTGAGTTCACAGTTTTTGACAGGTTTATTGATGGCCTATTCTGCCGCGGATGCCCGTGACGTTT
>CAYSIU010000074.1:0-8990 GCA_964431095.1 uncultured Chitinophaga sp.
GAGGCAAAGGCGTTCCTTATCTTCAATCTTTGACAGTCTGAAACCGGAGATCGTATTTTTGACGTAGCGAGGCCAGGTATTGCAGGATTTCAGTGGTTACGTGGAACCTGGAATTGGGATTATCGATTGAATGTGCATAAAACATCACGCAATCCCGGTTGCTCTTTGCGAGCGCTACCAGGTTTTCTATATCATCATCGGTAATTTTTTCTCTCGAATCAATGCCGGGAGCATAAAGCACATGGCTTTCACTGGATCGTTTCACCAAAGATTTGTTATAGGTTTTTGGATTGCATACAGCCCTTACACTTTGAAAATAATTCAGTAGTTGCCGGTCGAGATTGTCGTCATGTCTTCCGAATGGAAATGCAAAATTGGCGGGTCTAAAACCATCCCGTCTCATCTGCTCCAGGTCAGGGGTGATCTCGGTATCGATCAGGTACTTCATCCCTTTTTTATTATAGAGCAGCTCAAGGTTGGCATGGTTGGTGGTATGGTAAGCTATTTCGTTTTGATGTGATTCAATGATCCGAAGCTTATCTTTTTGAGCCGGGCTGAGGGTATGATAGGCGGAAATATAAAAAGTGGCTCTTATATTCAGGGAGTCCAGAAGGGGAAGGGAATTATACCAGTTATCAATATAAGTATCATCAAAGGACAGAGCGATGAAACTTTCCGGGAACTCACCCACCGGGGCATCTTTCTTGGAGCACCCGCCAATCCATGTAAGGATCATTAACAGGAATAAAAGCCAGTAACGTTTCATTTCAAAAAGTGTAAAAGGGCCGAAGATAAAAGGATTACAAATACGGAGAAAAATTTATTTGACAGGCCGTTTGAATGGCTAAAACTGCTTTATTTTGACCTATGAACATTGGGGCCATCGCGGCATTTCTTGAAGAAACCGCACATTCAGCATTACAGGAATCCTATGACAATGTGGGATTATTGACCGGGAGCGCCGGCTGGGATTGCAAAGGCATTCTCTGTTCATTGGATATCACGGAAGAAGTAGTGCAGGAGGCCATCACAAAAAAATGCAATCTCGTGGTAGCACATCATCCCATTATTTTCCGGGGGTTGAAAAGAATAAACGGGACAAACTATACTGAAAAGGCTGTCATCACTGCCATCAAAAATGATATTGCCCTCTATGCCATTCACACCAACCTGGATAATGTGATCAATGGAGTCAATGGTAAAATAGCTTCACTACTGGGATTGACAAAAAGCTCGGTTCTTTTACCCCGGGACAACTCGTTGAAAAAGCTCTTCACATTTGTCCCGTTGGATAAAGCGGAAAAACTGCGCCAGGCCATCTTTGATGCGGGGGGAGGCCAGATCGGTAATTACAGTGAATGCAGTTTTAATGTCGAAGGAACCGGCACTTTTAAAGCGGGTGAAGGATCTGATCCCTATGCAGGCAAAGTGGGAAAACGGCATATGGAACCCGAAGTAAAAATCGAAGTCATTTTTCCATCTTTCCTTGAACAAAGGATTATCAAAGCCATGAAAGCAGTCCATCCCTATGAAGAAGTGGCCTATGATATAGTGACACTTTCCAATAGTCACCCCGGGATAGGGGCGGGTATCATTGGAGAATTGCCGGGGCCGATGAATGAAATGGACTTTTTGAAGAAAATAAAAGAGATATTTAAACTAACAATGATCCGTCATACAGCTTTGCTTAACCGGCCCCTGCAAAGACTGGCTATTTGTGGAGGCGCCGGAAGTTTCCTGATTTCCAGGGCCTTAGCACTTGGAGCTGACGCATATATCACGGCGGATATTAAATATCATGAGTTTTTTGATGCAAACGGTAGGATGCTCATTTGTGATATTGGTCATTATGAAAGTGAACAGTTCACTATAGACCTCCTAAGGGAGATTCTGGAGCAAAAATTCACTACCTTTGCCGTCCTTAAAACTGAGGTGAGGACGAATCCCGTATACTATTTTTAGTATAGGGTAAAACCGGTCCGGGACAGCCTCATTTCAACGTATTTCATTTAATAACTCACACCTGATATGGCACACGTTAAAGAATTTTCGGTGGAAGAAAAACTGACCTCGCTCCTCAGTCTTCAAAAGATTGAAAGTAAACTGGACGAGATCAAAATATTAAAGGGGGAGCTTCCGATGGAGGTGGCCGACCTGGAAGATAAGATACAGTGCTTAAACTCCCGCCAGACCAGCATCGAGGAAGAGATCAATGGAGTGAACGAATTCATAGAACAGCGGAAGAATGCCATAAAAGAAGCCGAATCCCTGGTTAAAAAATATGAAAAGCAGAGCAACAATGTAAAAAACAACCGGGAGTTCGAGGCCATCAATAAGGAAATAGAGATGCAGCAGCTGGAAGTGAAGCTGGCAGAGAAACACATCAAAGACGCCACGGATGAGATCGCCGAAAAAGCGGTAATCCTGGAGAAAGCAAAAAAAAATATCGCGGCTAAGGAAGGCTTGCTGCTGACCAAGAAGGGAGAACTGGAAAAGATCATTGCGGCCAATGAAAAAGAGGAAAAACACTTTATAAAACTGGCAGGGGAAGCAAAAGAACAGGTAGATGCCCGGCTCCTGGCGAGTTATGATAAAATCCGCAGAAGTTACCGCAACGGCTTAGCTGTGGTACCAGTAGAAAGGGATGCCTGCGGGGGTTGCTTTAACGCCATTCCACCCCAGAAACAAAGCGAGATCCGCCAGCACAAAAAAATAATGATCTGCGAGAACTGCGGCCGCATCCTGGTGGATGAGGAACTGAATAGCCGCGTGGAGGTAAAATAGGCTCTCGGATTACCTAAATTATATTGAGAGGATCAATGATTGGAATAGCTGCTGAACTTCGGCAGCTATTCTGTTTTGTGCATTACACCATGGTAACAGGAGGGAAAAATCTCCTAATTTGCCGGTGGATGCTGAACCGGTTACTGATACAGAATTATGCGATCATTGATGAACTGGAAATCGATTTTTCCGGGAAGTTGAACGTGATAACCGGTGAAACCGGCGCGGGCAAATCCATCATTGCAGGTGCGCTCGGATTGGTTCTTGGAGAAAGAGCCGATACCACCGTATTGGTGAACAAGGAAAAGAAATGCGTCGTAGAAGGAATTTTTACTGCTGAGCAGAAAGAATCGGTCCAGTCATTTTTAAGGAACAATGAGTTGGATCCGGGTGATGAACTGTTCTTGCGCAGGGAGATCGCCAGTAACGGGAAAAGCAGAGCTTTTATCAATGACAGTCCAGTTAATCTTTCCCAGCTCCAGGAATTAGGTTTATTGCTGGTAGACCTGCACCAGCAATTCGATACCCTGGAACTGGCACAAACCGGCTTCCAGCGGGAAATGCTTGATGCGTTGGCAGGCAACGCACCGCGATTGAATGCGTATAAATTTGTTTTTAGCGACTGGCAGCGGCTGGCAAAAGAAACGGAAGGATTAAAAATGCAACAGTTGCAATTTGAAAAAGAAGCGGATTACAACCGTTTCCAGTTTGATGAGCTACAGGAAGCGTCCTTTAAGGAAAATGAGCTGGAAGATACAGACGCACGGCTCAAAGCCCTGAATAACGCAGAAGGGATCAGGAACGCATTGCGCAAAGCCTACTGGGAATTGCAGGAAAGTGAGAGTCCGGTACTGCAGCAATTGAAGATCCTGTCAAATCAACTGGCCGCTTTTTCTTCCTATCATCCTGCACTTTCTTCCCTGCTGCAACGGTTGCAATCATCACAGGTAGAGTTGCAGGACATAGCCGCTGATTTGGAAAGGATCCATCAGCAGGTCCATTATGACCCGGAGCAAATTGAACGCCTGAACGAACGGTTATCACTGGGGTACCGGTTGTTGAAAAAACATGGTGTCCGATCCACTGCTGAATTGCTGGCCATACAGCAACAACTGGAAGAAAAGCTGCAAGCTGTTTTGAGCACAGGGGATTTGATCCGTCGCAAAGAAGAAGAATTGAAAGAATTGTATGCGCGGGCTGTTCAGTTGGCGGGGGAAATAAGTGAAAGCCGGGGTCAACAGTTGAAGCCGCTGGAGGACAAAGTGAACAAATTGCTGAAGCAGGTGGGGATGCCCAATGCAAAGCTGAAAGTGGAACTCAACGGGGAGGAGGAAATAACTATGTATGGAAGAGATGCAGTGGAGTTTTTATTTAATGCCAACATTCCCGCACTGTCTGCGGCGGAACTTTCAAAAGTAAAAAAGGAAGGAGCGGGTACGATCGCCCCGTTTCAACCGGTGCGAAAAATTGCAAGTGGCGGAGAATTGAGCCGACTCATGCTTTGTATCAAATCACTGGTCGCACAGTCCATGGATCTGCCCACCATGATCTTTGATGAAATTGATACCGGGATTTCCGGCGAAGCGGCGCGCCAAACCGGGATCATTATGAAAGAGCTTGCCGCGAAGCGACAGGTGATCAGCATTACGCATCAGCCGCAGATTGCGGGGAAGGCAGATGCCCATTTCCTGGTATACAAAGAAATAGTGAAGGATTTTGTAAAAACAAATATTCGCAGACTCAGCACGGAAGAGCGGATCACCACTATTGCCCGGATGCTAAGCGGGGAAAAGCCCACAACCGCCGCAATCGAAAATGCAAGAGAAATGGTCAGTAACTGATCAGAAAAAATCCCATAGTATTTATAAAAAACCCTGTCTGTGTGACAGGGCTTTATTGATTGATCAGGGCCTACTTGGTCTTAAGCACATAGTTCCACTTTAAAAGCAAGACTGAAATAATTGAAATACCTCCCTTTTGTATTGCGGGTATCTGCGTTCCAGGAGAGTCCGAAAGGGAAAGGTTTTTTTGCATGACTCACGGCTTCGCCCAATCCTACTAAAGCGTTGGCGGATTGCAGACGAAAGCCATAGCAGGTCTCTCTTTTCAGGCTGACTGCTTCCAGGTCAAACCGGATCCAGCAAGCCACATCCTTTTGATGCAGGACCTTACTGGAATGGGCAATAGCAGGTCCCCAGGTTTTTGACTGCCTGTCAAATTCGTGCAGGCTAAGGGTCAATTCACCCGGGTGCGGCACCGCGGAAGAATACACTTGTATATTATTCAATAGACCTTCCGATGGACAAATAAAAGTTTGCCCGCCGATATGGTCATTGGGGTCAGTCTGTAAATGACCGATCCATAACGTTGTATTATTCTGGGTCTGCGACAGGAGGGATCGTACCGCGTTGTTTTCTTTAGAGGAGTGGCTGCTGTTCCGTAGATTTTCCATATGCACGTTTTTAAGTAAGTAATGGATAAGCAGCATTTTGGGCAGGGATCTAAGGGGTATAACTCCGGGGCAGTTCGTTTATTGCCCCGTATGCGTTAAATATGGGCTACGGTGGGGGAAAATTTTTGCACCATTGTGCTAATCTTTCAGGGATTTTACCATCCGTTTGGAGTAAATTGATAATGATCCGGGTGACAGGCAAATTGTGGATAACCCCCAAAGGGCAGTGAAAAAATAGTGCAGAAAGAAAAATTTTTTTCAGACAGTATTTGCACTTTATTTCGCTTTACTGACTGACGGAAACATTCCACTAACATAGAAATAATAATTTCTTAAAACAAGCCGGAAGATGCGCCCAAGGTCATTGGTGTAAAACTAATGGTATAAAATTTTATCGCCGTACAAGAAATGGATCTCACGAACCTCAATCAGGAACGCAAGCAAAGAAGAAAATCCGCACTCGACCTGGGTACTATGGTATATGGTAAAGTACCACCACAGGCCAAAGACCTTGAAGAAGCAGTGCTGGGTGCGATCATGCTGGAAAAAGGCGCTTTTGATTCGGTGGTAGAGATACTCAAACCAGAATGTTTTTATGTAGAGGCGCACCAGCGTATTTTCAGGTCCATGCAAGGTCTTTCCAACAAGAACCAGCCGATAGACATATTGACCGTGGTCGAGGCATTGCGCTCCCGGGAAGCGCTGGAGATGGTGGGCGGGGCCTATTACGTTACCAAACTGACCAACGCGGTAGTCTCCTCAGCGAATATCGAAGCTCATTCCAGGATCATCCTGCAGAAATTTATTCAGCGGGAACTGATCCGGATCAGCGGGGAGATCATCGGGGATGCCTATGAGGACACGACCGATGTATTTGACCTGCTGGACGATGCGGAAAGCAAGTTGTTTGAGATCACGAATAATCACCTCCGTAAGAATTTTGATACGATCGATTCCGTATTGGTGAAAACGATTCAACGGATCGAAGATCTTCGTCATAAGAACGAAGATATCACCGGTGTTCCCAGCGGTTTCCCTTCGCTTGACAGGGTCACTTACGGCTGGCAGAATACGGATTTGATCATCCTGGCGGCACGTCCTGCAGTAGGTAAAACAGCTTTTGCACTGAATCTGGCGCGAAACGCGGCTATACATCCGGGTAAGCAAACCCCGGTAGCATTGTTCTCGCTCGAAATGAGTGCAGGGCAGCTCGTGCAACGGATCCTGGCGGCTGAAAGCGAAATATGGCTGGAAAAGATTGCAAGAGGAAAGCTGGAAGAGCATGAAATGAAACAGCTTTATGCCCGTGGGATCCAGCGACTGGCACAGGCGCCGTTGTTCATCGACGACACACCAGCCCTGAATATTTTTGAATTGAGAGCAAAATGCCGGCGGTTAAAGAACAAGCATAATATCGGCCTGATCATCATTGACTACCTGCAACTGATGAGTGGCACCGGTGAAAGCCGCAACAGCAACCGGGAACAGGAGATCAGCAATATTTCGAGGAACCTAAAAGCATTGGCCAAGGAATTGAGTGTTCCCATTATCGCTATATCGCAGTTAAGCCGCGCCGTGGAAACACGGGCTGCGGGAAAAGAAGGAATGAAAATGCCGCAACTCAGTGACCTTCGTGAATCCGGGGCCATTGAGCAGGACAGCGACCTGGTCATGTTCATGTACCGTCCCGAATATTATGACATCACCAGTAATGAAATGGGGGAGAGCAACCGGGGTGAAACCTTTGTGAGGATCGCCAAGCACCGTAACGGTGCACTGGATACCGTCCGGCTGAAAGCATTGCTGCATATCCAGAAATTTGTAGAAGATGATGGAAGCGGCCTGGGAGCGGGTTTCACCGGCAACTGGAAACCGGTCAGTGATGTGGACGGGGAAGGGGGTGCCCGGGTGTTTATACAAACAGGCAGCAAAATGAATGATCTTCGGGAGGAAGATGACGAGATGCCGTTTTAGATAAAAGATAAAAGAGAAAAATAGTAGCTCCTTTTTCCCGGGGAGCTATTTTTGTTTAAGGACCATGGACCTGCCCTTTTTTTATATCGACAGTTATGACGGGTTTCAAAAGGAAACCCTGCTGGATGAAGATACTTCCCGGCATATCGTGCAGTCATTGCGGATGAAGAAAGGGGAGGAGATAAATCTTACCGACGGGAAAGGGAATTTATTATCAGGTGAGATCGGTGAGGCATATAAAAGAAATTGTAATGTCATAATAAAGGGTGCAAGGTACATGGGGCAGAACGCAAGTCACATTTCTATTGGTATTTCATTATTGAAAAACAGCAGCCGGTTTGAGTGGTTCCTGGAAAAAGCAACCGAGATCGGCGTAGCCAGGATCATCCCGCTCATTTGTGAAAGAACCGAAAAACAAAAATTCCGCCGCGAAAGGATGGAGCGAATCTGCATCAGTGCTATGCTGCAAAGCCAGCAGTGCTGGTTACCGGTACTGCAGGAACCGGTGGAATTTAAACGATTGATACTTAAACCAGGATACCAGCAACGATTTATTGCCTTTTGCAGTGAATTTCAGAAAACCAAATTAACCAATCAAACCGTTAGCCCTTTAACAGGCGCCCTCATACTCATAGGCCCGGAAGGCGATTTCACCCAGAAAGAAATTCAACTGGCTTTAGAAAATGGTTATACTCCTGTTTCGTTGGGAGAAACAAGACTGAGAAGTGAAACGGCGGGTGTGGTAGCCGTTTCGATTTTGCGCGCAGCTCGGTAATTACTGCTTTCAGTACTGTTCTTTTGCATCCCAGGGAAAAAGTAATCGCGCTTTCTTCGTTTTGAGTAAGGGATCACGACCAATTTTTATTTGCCCGCCAATCTTTCTAACTTAATAGGACAATCACGGCGGGAATGTTCTATTTTTTTTCAGGAATATTATTTTTCCAGATCATTTATGTTCTTACCCAGTGGGGGAAACACCGGTTGCCGGAGTATATCTATTATTGCCTTTACCTGGTACTGGTGATCTTTTATTTTTTCATTCTGGAGATTCAGCATCAAACCATTACCGTACCTTCTTTTTTTAATGATGTGGGTTTGTTCCTGAACCGCCCGGTAGTCCTCGTCCTCTTCATTTTTTATGTTCTTTTTGCACAGCATTTTATCGAAATAAAAAAAAATTCACCGTCGCTGAACAGGTTGGTCAATATCATTAAGCTGATCACGGTCCTTTTGATTGCCGTCAGCCTGCCCCTTTATTTTGTCCATGATTTGCCCATCTATACCTGGCTCATTATTGGCGGGAATATCGTATTGATGATTCTCTCCCTGTATGTCATATTCCGCTTGCAGTGGAAGACCAACAAACTGGCCGGTTTTGTATTGCGCGGGAGTCTCTGTGCCTTAACCGGAACAGTGATTACTAATTTTTTTGATTCGATTTATTTTTTATCGCATGGGCGATATGCTCTCACGCACGCGCTGGCCATCCTGCCCTCCCAGGTCGGGATCTTACTGGAAACATATTTTTTTATGTCCGGCCTGACCTACAAAGCTTTTTTGGCTGAAAAGGAAATTATCAACATGCAGCAGAAATTAATTGAACAACTGAACGAGAACGAAAAGCTGCTGATCGAAAAGCAATTGATCAGGAATAAAATTGCCCGGGACCTTCATGATGATATCGGCGCTACCCTGAGCGGAATTGCCTTGCAGACGAATATGGTCAAACAGCAGGTGGTTGAAAATAAAACGACGTCTATCCTGCAATCCCTGAATGTAA
>CAYSIU010000075.1:0-8962 GCA_964431095.1 uncultured Chitinophaga sp.
CCCGGGTTGTACTTTATTCCCCTGCGTATTGCGAATATTATTCAGCGGCCGGTTGATGATCTGGTTGCTGCTTACCTGCCGGTTACTCATTTGGGTCTGGTTCACCGAATTGGATTGATTTGTAACATTGACCATGTTATTCTGCACCGGTACGTCGGTTACATCGCCGCTCTGGGGAGGGGATGTATGAATGGGGAGATTGGCCCTGCACTCCATAAAATTCACTTTTTTTCTTACCGGGGTATATCGGGTATTAATAATTGCTACACTATTGTTATTGGTTACAACCCCATTATTGGTTTGCTGTGTTACCGGTTGTGTAGTATTGTTCCGGCTTTTGAGAATTTTTGAGATCTGCCCCTGTGAAGCGGAAAAAAACAATATACCCACCAAAACAGGAAGTATCTTTTTCATAAAGAAAATTTTTTAGTGAGAATTTTCTGAACGTAAAGAGATTACTCCAAGGCCAGTGTGGTGGTTATTGCCTCTTTGATTTATCAACCCAAAGATAATACTATGAAACAAATCAGTGACGCAGGAAATGACCCTTGCGTTGCAAGAACTCTTCCGTTCAATTCAGAGCCTGGTTATCCGGATCAGAACCCGTCTTTGCAGCTTTCCCTTGTACCTTGAATCCTGTATCTTTATTAATTATGATAAAAGAGAAAATCCTGGTAATAGGCGCTTCCGGGCAGATAGGAGTAGAATTGACCCTGGCACTGAGAAAGATATATGGAAATGCCAATGTAATCGCTTCTGATCTGCGGGAACAGAACACGCTCCTGGAAGGGACCGGTCCCTGGGTATCACTGGATGTTATGAATAAAGAGATGCTTCATGTGCAGGTGATCCGCCAGGGAGTATCCCAGGTCTACCTGCTGGCCGCTATCTTATCGGCCCGGGGTGAGAAGAACCCGGGCCTGGCCTGGAACCTGAACATGCAGGGATTGCTCAATGTACTGGATATTGCCCGGGAAGAAAAACTGCAAAAAGTTTACTGGCCTTCTTCGATTGCCGTATTTGGGCCCACTTCTCCCCGGCAAAATTGTCCACAGCAAACGATCATCGAGCCTACTACCGTTTATGGCATCAGCAAATACGCAGGCGAGTTCTGGTGCAATTATTTTCATCATCGCTTTAACGTGGATGTGCGAAGTATCCGTTACCCGGGATTGATCTCTTACAAATCAGAGCCGGGTGGTGGCACTACGGATTATGCAGTGGAGATCTTTCATGAAGCAGTAGAACAAAAGAAATATGAATGTTTCCTTGAGAAAGACACCTACCTTCCCATGATGTATATGCCCGATGCCATCCGGGCCACGATTGAACTGATGGAAGCGCCTTCCGATAAGATCTCGATCCGTACTTCTTATAATGTTTCGGCTATGAGCTTTTCGCCGAAAGAAATTGCGACAGAGATTAAAAAACACCTGCCGGCATTTACTGTTTCCTATAAACCCGATTACCGGCAGGCGATCGCGGAAAGCTGGCCGCAAAGCATTGATGACAGTATCGCGAGGAAAGACTGGGGCTGGAAAGAGGAATATGATCTGGCGGCGATGACAAAAGACATGCTGGACAACCTGCAACAGAGGTAAACCAACAACCAGTGCTATGCTGAATGACACGGAAGATCAACAGGAAGACAGCCTGAGCAAACACACGCTGCATAAACCCATGCGCATCAATTCCCTTACGGATGGTGTGTTTGCGATCATCATGACCCTGCTGATCCTGGAGGTGAAGATCCCGGATGTCAACACAGGGGGCGAACTGAAAAACCAGTTGTGGTCGACGGGATTCCGTTTATTAATTTACGCGATGAGCTTCCTGCTGGCAGGAGTGTATTGGATCAGCCACAGGGTCATCTTTGCCACGGTGAAAAAAGTGAACACCACCCTGATCTGGCTCAATATCATTTACCTGATGATCTGTTCCCTTATTCCTTTTGGAGCTGCATTGCTGGGCAGGTATCCTAAAGATACCACGGCCCTTTCATTGTACGGGATATTATTGGCTTTACTGGCCGGCTGGCGTCTTCTTTTATATTATTTTGTAACCTCGCATCCCGAATTGCTTTATGCCCCGGTGCCGGGCAAAAGAAGGAGAAGGGTAATGAGCGTGATGATATTTGCCCCGGTCATGTTTCTCATTTCGATTTGTTTCGTTCCCTTTTTCCCGGGTCTGTCGCTGATCATCTATGCAGTTACACCTGTCTGTTTTGCCACCGCGATCAGCATCGTCAGTAACATGCCGGTGAAATGATCTCAATCCACGATCCCGTTTTTTACGGCAAACATCACGAGACCTGCCGAGTTACGCACCCCTACTTTTTCGATCAGGCGCTGCCGGATGCCCTCCACCGAGCGGGGGCTCAGGTAAATTTCTTTCGCGATCTCGCCCGCGGTTTTTTCCTCGCAAATGAGTTTGAGCACTTCCAGTTCCCTTTCGGAAAGTTCCACGTTCTGGTTGAAGGAAGGTTTCAGGTTGTTTTTTAACACCAGTTTTTTCAGCAGGGCCTTGTTGACCAGGTCATTGAAATAATAACCGTTCTCATACACCGCGTAGATGGAGCGGCGGATCTCGTCGGGTTCAGCATTTTTCAGCAGGTAACCATTTGCACCGTTCTCCATCAGGTGGATGATGAATTTGTCATCTTCATACATACTGACCACCAGCACTTTTACGGTGGGATATTTTTTCCGGACCATCTTCGTGGCTTCCATCCCGTCGACGATCGGCATCTTCAGGTCCATCAGGATCACGTCGGGGGTAATAGTCTCCATACCTTTCAGCAGATCCTCCCCGTTATCCGCTTCCAGTACCACCTGCAGGCTGTCATCGGCAGAAAAGCCGACCTTGAGTCCTTCCCGGAAGATCTTATAGTCATCCGCTATGGCGATCTTTATTTTGCTCATGCTTTTCTATTGGTTTTTACTGGCACGTGAATATTGATACGGTAACCTTCATCCCCGCTGGTAAAGTGAATGCTTCCTTTCAGCAATATAATACGGTTCTGGATATTTTTCAATCCCAGCCCTTCTTTCTGAAAGCGGAGTTCTTCGAACTGCTGCTGGGTGAGCCCTTCGCCATTGTGAAAGACGACCAGGTTCAGTTCGTTGCCTTCCAGCACTGAGCTGATAAGGAATTCACTGGCATCGGCATACTTCAGGATATTGTTCACCAGCTCCTGAACGATCCGGTACATGCTGATGTCATCGTCCGGATTGATCGTTCGATAGTTGTCATCCAGGGCGGTGCTGGCATGGATCACGGTACCTTGGGTCACTTTCAGTATAAAATGGCGGATGGCTTCGTTCAAACCGAATTCCTTCAGGATATTGGAATGCAGGTTATGCGAGATCCCTCTCACTTTTTGAATCACTTCGTTCAATAGTTCCCTGCCTTTTTCATGCAACTGCTGATCTTTTTGATCCAGTAACTCCGCTTTGATCCCCAGCAGGTGCAGTTTGGCGGAGGAAAGGATGGCACCCACTTCGTCATGCAGTATTTCGGCGATACGATGACGTTCGGTCTCTTCACTGCGCACCGCAGCCTCGATGAGCTGGTTTTGCTGCTGTTCCCTGAGTTTTTCCATCGCCTGCTGGTATTTCAGCTTTTTCCGCTGGTTGAAGATCAATGCCACCAGGAAGCTGGTAAACAACAACATCATGACCGAGATGCCGATGATGACAAGGTATCGTATATCAGTGCCGTGATTCATAAAAAGCTTTGCCTAACAAAACACAAAAAAGAATGAAGGAAATATTGGTGACATCCCAGATATGGATCGCGAAATTCTCAAACTCTCTCAAAAAGGCTTTGTACAAGAGAAAGATCGGGAAATTCACCACTACATAAATGCTGAGACCGGTGACTACCCAGAAAGAAGGAGGGCGATGGTCGATGCTATGCTCCTCCTTTAAGATGAAAAAGTAATATTGAAGACAGTACAGGAGCAGTATACCCGTTTCTAATGAGAGTAAACGGCTGCTGAAGCTCCAGTAATAAAAGAAATCCTCCAGGAAAATAAAATCCACGATTACAAAAACAATGAACAGCCAGGGCACTATTTTTTTAAAGGAGACCAGGAAAGGCTGGTTTAGCAAAATAAAGAACCAGGCAAACAACAGGAACCGGGTAATGGAGTGTATGTTATAAATGAAATTATTGCTCCACAGGAAATCACCTTCTCTGAATCCCATGTCTTCCTTGAACCTCCAGATCATGTTGATGGCGATATTCAGTAACAACGCCAGCCAGACGTAGATACGTACAGGCTTCAGGTAGGTCACTTTATTCCGGAACCGAAGCATGAAGGTCAATGGTATCAACAGGGCCCAGACCTCGGACCAGTTCAATATTTCCTTTAAGAACTTTTCCATTTTCTTCTTCTATCCCTGCGGGGGTGCGGGGGGTGATGGATTGGCAACCATGCTGAGCGTGGTCTCATCGGTCTGGAGTGTCACATTGTACTCGAGGTGGGGATTTTCAGAGATCCTTCCATGGAACAGGAAAAGGCTTTTTTCCGCAAGTTTTTTGTCTTTTAAAATTTTCCTGATCCAACGCTGCCATTCTGCTTTTTTGGCTTCGGGTGAATCTTTTTTGCCCTCTTTCTTTATCTTTTTTCTCTGTTTTTTTGAAAGATCGCTCACCAGCAACAGTTCATTGTTGCCAAAGGCAAGAGGCGGAGTAAAGGGCTGCACATCGGGCATCCCGATATCGGTGCCGTTTATTTTCGGGCCAATCATCCATTTGTTTTTCTTTTTCCATGCCGGGTAGGCGATCACGCCAAAAGCGGCATCCCCGTTCTCCAGGGAGCGAAGTTCGCTTTGAAAAAAAATTTTTTTCATGAATTTCCCCGCCGGGAACTGGCTGAGTAGCTCAGATAAATTGAATTGCTGGGGATGAAGAATGATTTGGTTTGCCATATCTCATTTTTTAGTAAGTAACGGGAAGATCCTGTACACCTGATCTTGCAATTGCGCTCTTGTATTACAAAAAGTTTTGTGAAGCTCTCACCAGGCAGGAATAAAGTTTTAACTAAAAGTAGACAGGTTGATTCAACTTTCAAAGGGAGCAAGACCGGATTGCGTAGTTCGTACCTGATAATGCGTAGTTCTACGCAAAGGGGGCAAAACGGTTTTTAAATATATAGAACCAGTAGATGCTCCATCGGCTATTCACCAGGTTGTTTTACCCTTCCGGACTGTCTTTGGCTCCGGTAAAATGCAATGGCCAGTAAAATACAAAGCAGGATAAACGTAATGGTGTAAATCCTCATGGTGACAACAAAAAATACCGGGTCCTTCTGACTCAGAGGATAAAAGAACAGAAAAATGAAAAAAGTAATGACCTCGTAGAGGCTGATCCCTGCACAAACAAGAAAAGAAGGATGTTTGAGCCAATTGGTCTTGCTTTCATCCTGGATGGAACGGAAGAAATAAGAAAAACACATAATCAGCAGGACAATACTTTCCCCAGCAAAGAGACGGGTACTCAGGAAAAAGGGAGATTCAAAAAAGATAAAATTAATGGGTACAAAAACCAGGTAAACGATCAAAAGCGTTTTTAAGATAATGACAAACCGGTACGGCCTTATTATAATGATATACCAACTGAAGAAAAGCACCCGGATGACGGAATGGATATTATAGGGTAAATTATTGTTCACTGCATGATGTATGTACATCCAGGAAGGCATCAGGTAATTGAACTCCAGCATAAAGGTTGCGGTGAAATTGAGGATAAACCCTATGATCACATACCAAACCAGCAGCCGGATATGTTTTTCATCAGGCTTATTGAATGCGATAACCAGCAGAGGTATGAGCAGGGCCCATACCTCTGACCAGTCACGGAGCGTTTGTAAGAACCTCATTTCTTTTATCTATCACTTTAAGCTATCACCAACCGGAACAGGAGGACACGGAAGTGGGCAATCATCGGGGCAGGGATATTTACAATTAATGCAGGGAGGACAGGGCAGGGTTCCCCCTTCGGGTGTTGAGCCCGCTGTGTAAAATACCGTCATTTTAAAGCTCATGTAGTTAGGATCCGTTGGATTAGCCTCCGGCGTCAGCAGCAAATAATCAAAATTGCTTTTGAGCGTACCATTGGGTTCAAGAATATTCAGATCGCTTAATTTACAGGAATTGGAGGAAAGGCCAATCGCTGCGGGTAAAGAAATAATGCAGGAAGAACCCGATGTCAGTTTAGTTTCACTTCCGCTGACGATGCTATTTCTGTCTTTGTCATCTCTCAACCCTTCGACCTTCACGTCGAACTCAGTCCCTGCCCCCTTCCAACTGGTGATAAATCGAAGCCAAATGATACGATTTTTATTTGCAGCGCTGGTGTCGGTGTAACCATTCGTTACCCATTGATTGATATCTGTTTTCGTCAGCATCATGCAGGAAGGGCTTGTTACCAGTGCTTTTTTTTTCTCCTTTTTCTCTTTACAGGATGAGATGGTCAGGAGGGAAACAACTGCGATTGCAACTGGCAGTAGTTGCATCCAGATTCTATTTTTAATCAGGGATTGACCGGTTTGCATAATAGTTGGTTTTAGGTGGTTAAGAATGAATCGTATCAGTTCTCAGAAGGAAGGAATGTTATTGGAAAGCTCTCAGGGGGCAAGAAATAAATCTATAACTAAAATAAGCAGATGAATTGAAGTTTCAAAGGACACTCATCACGATTGCGTAGTTACTACCTATAATACGTAGATATACTTACCCCGGGGATTGATTCATCGGGAACAAGTCTAAAAGAATGTGATTAAGCCGTAGATACACTTCAGCCGGCGTGTATCTACGGAAGCAGGCAGGCAGGGCATTCCCACGCTATTGTTAAATCCTTTTCACACATCAACTACGGTATTTGTTTTTCCCGCATTTACCACCTTGTTTCACGGTGATGCATGAATGAAAATTTAGGTCATAAAATACTTTTTTATGACAAAATATTTCGTTCCTGCCGCCATTTTTTTACTGCTGTTTACTCACCATGCTAATAGCAGTATGGCACACACGAAAACTAACCGTATGTTACCGGTACATCTGATCCTGCAAACAGGCTTGTCCGGTAAACCTGCGACCGAACCCATTTCGCAAACCGTGCCGCTGTCTCCAACGGCCCTGCCGAACGAGCCAGAAGAAAAAGACCATGCTCACAAAACCCCGGTGGATGAAACAGCACATATCCATCATTTCCATAAACACCGCGTGAACAAACTGGGACGTCATCAGCAAAAATGCTGGTTCCTGAGTCAGTTGCTGCTGTTGGCCTGTCACCTGGTTTTGCTGTTGATAGCCTACCTGCATATGGCACATTAATGAGAAGCAGTAATCAGGAGCCGGGAGTCGTCAGTCAGCAGTTGGCAGTCGACAGTCGGCAGTTGGCTCCCGATCACTATCGGGACGGCAGTCAACAGCCAAGGGTCAGGGCTGGTAATTACTAACACTTTGGATTTTGAGTTAATACCGTTCTATAGTGAAACGATCAAATTGCCGGAGGGGAAGTGCAGTAATAACGGTACCGGTTACCTGTGCTTTAGGCGGGCCGATTTTACACCAGGCAACCAGTTCATCCAATTGCTGCCGGGTTCCGGTTCCCTCGATGTATACGGTATCATCAGGCAGATTTTTTACAAACCCTTTTATTCCCAGCTCGTAAGCTTTTTCACGGGCGCTTTGCCGGAAAAAAACTCCCTGTACTCTTCCACTGACAAGAATGGAGATCGTCTGGAGCATCCAGCTTAAAATTGAAGAAAGTTTATGATCTCTTCCAGGTAATGCTGGTCCACCTTGTCAAATTGATCATATTGGTTGCTGTCAGCATCCAAAACGGCTATTACTTTATTGTCACGGATTACCGGGACCACGATCTCCGATCTTGACAAACTGCTGCAGGCAATATGCCCCGGGAATTTTTCAACATCGCGGACCATCAGCGTTTTAGCAGACGCCCAACTGCTGCCACATACACCCTTGCCTTTTTTGATCCTCGTACAGGCCACAGGTCCCTGGAAAGGCCCCAGCACTAATTCATGCGGATGGCCGTCTGAAGCTATTCCGCCAACCGGCTTCACAATATAAAATCCTACCCATAGCCAGCCAAATTGTTCCTTCAGGGCCGCTGCTGTGTTAGCCAGATTTGCTACCAGGTCGGTTTCTCCTTCCAGTAATCCTTTGATCTGTGGGATCAAGGTTTGATATTGTTGCTTTTTTGTGCCGGAACTGATCTGTATTTCTTCTGCCATCGGGCAAAGATAAACAGTTAAAATTTCAGGAATGCTGTGCTATTTCTCTCCCGGTGTGCCGGGATACAAACCTGTAATCTTCTATTGCTTTCTATGCAGCAGGCGATTGAATACAAAGGACCAGCTAATTGGGTCTTTAATTAGATTTGTAATTTTTTACCACGTAATTTTTCTACTCATTGCCGAGTACTAGTTGGCTATTTCCCTGAAAAGGCACAGGGAAAGATCATTTTCCGGTATAATTCTTTCTATTTTTAATATCGTGCCCTAAAAGAAAATCCCTATGAAATCCGTAAAGCATCTGTTTGCTTTATTCCTTTTGCTGGTTTCCGGCTATTCCTTCTCCCAGGGAAATGATTGTTCTAACTCGTATTTATTGGTCATGGACGGAGAATACAGGAGCTATCCCGTTTCCTCTTCAACCGGGCCCTCTATCACCTGTTCCATGAGTGGATATTCCGGGAACAGTGGTCGCACCACTTTTTTCAAATTTGTTACCGATAATGCAGCCCAATGTGTATTACTTGACATGGCCACTTCTACTCCCGCAACTATGGAAATTGTTCTGTATAGTAGTTGTTTGGCAGGCCTTGGGGCTCCTGTTGGCGGAATATATTACCATACGATGTGTATGAATGATGGAGCGGGCTATTGGGCACCCGATCTTTTTAACAACCTATCGGCCAATACTCATTT
>CAYSIU010000076.1:0-8951 GCA_964431095.1 uncultured Chitinophaga sp.
TCTACTGTTTTTCAAGCAAGAAAAAATGCAACAGGCGGGGTGGGGAAGGAAATTTCTGAAGCGCGGGAACTTGCCGCCTATATCAGCGGAAAAAAGAAAGCAGAAAACTTTTACCAGGAGTTCAGTGGCCAGTATTCAGAAGGATTTGATATAACCAGGGATCTTCAGCGCATTGGTGTGGTGAACCAGACCACGATGCTTGCCAGTGATACGCAGGCCATTGCCGATTACCTGAAACAGGTGATGATGGAAATATATCATCCCTCCAATCCGGAAGAACGGTTCGCCGACACCCGGGACACGCTTTGCTATGCTACCCACGACAACCAGACCGCGGTGATCCGAATGCTGGATACCAGGGCCGACCTGGTGATCGTGGTAGGGGGTTACAATTCATCCAATACCTCCCACCTGGTGGAATTATGCGAAGAAAAATTACCTACCTATTTTATTAATAACGAAGAAAAGATTCTTTCAAAGAAAGAGATCATTCACTATGATCTTCATGAAAAAAAAGAAATGCTTTCTATCGACTGGCTGCCAAATAAGGAGCCGGCAAAGATCCTCATCACCAGCGGGGCTTCCTGCCCCGATGCATTGGTGGAAGGAGTGATTAGTAAGTTGGCGGGTTATTATTCCCCGGAAAGAACGATACAGGAATTAATTAAAGAATTTCAATAAAGGGGTTTTGAGATTATGCAATTGGGAAAATCTATTACCTGGTTCCTGATCCTGAAATGAAGATCGTACAACAGGGTAATTTTTCCAGCAACAGGGTATTGTCAAGCCAAAAAACCGATTTATGTGTTTCTTCTTCCACACGACTGTAAATAGTTATGATCGGCAAAAACATCCGTGCTAAGCTTTTGAAAAAAAGCGTGTAAGAAGAAATCAATTTTAAAATTCCCCGATTCTTTTATTACGGCTTGCTGTTATAAAGCAAATCATAATACTCATGCGCCATCCGGTTACTGTCGAACCGGAAACGCACGTCCCGCATCCCATTCTTTATGACCGAACGCCAGGTACTGTAATTCTCGTAATACAAGGGGAAAATCTCTTTTTCGAGTATGTCGTAAATTTTTTCCAGGTCGTATTCATCCTGCTCGTGGGTAACCATATTGGCATAGTCTGCCATTGGCACCACAAACCCATTGTGTCCATGCACAATGAACTCGGGTATCCAGCCGTCATTGGTGGAAAAATTCACAGATCCGTTCATAGCCGCTGTCATGCCGCTGGTGCCGGATGCTTCGCGTGGAACCCGGGGGTTGTTCAGCCAGGCATCAGCCGATTGTTTCAGTCTTTTTGACAAATTCAATTCATAACCGATCAGCACGGCCATGTTCTTATAGCCCTTGCTCAGGTGGACCAGCTGGTTGAACTCACTGATGCCCGGGTGATCCACCGGATAGGGTTTACCGGCCCAGATCATCTGCAACGGGTATTTTGTATTGTTCATCAATTCATGGAACCGGTCCTCATGGCTGGTGATCAACCCGGCTCTTTTGTACCCGGCAAAGCGTCTTGCCCATACCAGGGTGAATATATTCGGATCGAATAGTTTACCGGTCTGGTCGGCCACGATCTCGAAAGTTCTTTTCTTCAAATATTTTTTTCGGTCATCAAAACCATCATCATCACCCGCTTCCATAAAACGGTAAAGTTGTTTATCAGACCAATACCGCCAGTTTTGTGCATTGGTAATCGAAATGATGGGGCAAATGTTATCGTATTTACTCCACATCACCCTGGCTACTTGCCCGTGTAATTGTGATACCCCGTTGGCCAGGTGGGCAAAACGAAGGGCGGCCAGTGAATGATTGAACTGGTTATCGGCCATTCCGGTCAGCTTTTTCACCTCATCCACCGTAAGCCCGCAGAAGTAGCTCATCTTATGGCAAAGGAAAATATCATGTTTTTCATTTCCTGCCTCTTCGGGAGTATGCGTGGTAAATACCAGGTGTTTTCTCAGCTCGTCAATATCCTGGTTGTATTTGTTGTACAAAAAGAATGCTGCGGATAAACCATGCGCTTCATTCAGGTGATAGAGTTCCGGGTTAAAGCCGAGCAATTCGATCAATTGCGATCCTCCCACACCCAGTAAAATGAACTGGGCCAGCTTGGTGGCCACATTAGCGTCATAAAGCCGATGCGTGATGGTCTGTGATACGTAATCATTTTCGGGGACATCCGTGGAAAGTAAAAACAGAGGAGCTGTTTTGAAAACTTCGGGGTTCAGGTACCAGGCTTTTACCCAAACCGGGTGCTCATGAATGGTGATCTGGAACTTGATGCCGGTATCTTCCAGGAAACTGTATTGCTTCTCATTCCATGCTACATCGAGCGTTTGGTCCTGATTACGCTCCTGGTCATAATAACCGTACTTCCATAGAATGCCGATGCCGATGAGATTCTGTCTCAGTTCGTAAGCACTGCGCAAATGCGACCCGGCCAGGAAACCAAGGCCACCGCTGTATATCTTAAGAGGTTGATGTGTAGCGAATTCCATAGAGAAATAAGCCACTTTCTTTGCATATCTTTCATCAACAGGATACGGGACTGAAAAAGGAGTAAAACTCATATTGTGTTTTGTTTACACGAAACGCAATATAGGTGAAAAAGATACAAGGGACAAGGCCGGGCTTCCGGAAGGAAAATTTGCCCGGCCTTCTTCTTATTTATGTTTTCTTTTGAGGCTTGGTTTGAGTTTAGGCTTAGGTTCTTTCTTTCGCGGAAAACTCCCGTCAAAAGAACAATTCAGGGGGCGGTGCGAGCCGCAGCCTTCCTCTTCTTTGAGCGTAACCGAATAAGAAGAAAAAATAAATCTCAGTTTGCAGGGATCGCCGGCCTGGTCATATTCAGCAGTGTTGGACGAGCGGATCATGGCTTCTCCTTTCAGTTCACCGCTGCAGGCACCGTTGTTGTTTTCAAAATGGATAAAAAAAGTGAGACGGTCATTGTGACGCCCATCGCGGATGGAAACCAGGTTCTGCCGGCGGTGATCGGCCTTACTACTTCCATAATCGGCCGACCATTTATTTTTTCGCGGCAGGGTATCGATCGGGTTGATTAGTTCCGTGGGTTTATCATCCAAGGCATCCGTCATAATAAGCATAAAATTCCGGGATTCACGATTGAATGAATAAACATCCTTCCCTTCCCCCAGGCTTCCATTGGCATTTTTGCGCAATATGGATTTGGTGATGCTGTATTGCCGGTCCATGGTGACCGATTGGGAGGTAGCCGGATCCTGGTCTGGACGAAGCGCCGTTAGCCCGCACATGAATCGCTTTTGTTTGTCAAAACTGAGAATGAGAATGGCCTTTGACCCGGGAGCAATCGTTTTTACAAATAAGTAAGTCTCTGCTTTAGGTGATCCTGTTTTTCCAATGGCATAGATCCTGGGTCTGACCCCCTCGCCATATACTTTGGACAGGACCGAATCAGGTATAAACTGGGTAAACACATTGTAGCTGATCAATAAAGAATCTTTTTCCTTTTTCGTTTTTTGCAGGCTGCTGTCCGCATACTGGAAAGGCAATGCCAGGGGTTGAAAGAAGGCAATGAAATCGGATATTTCCACCGGGTCTTCGCCGGACATGGAAGGCTTCTTTTTCTCTTTACATCCTGCCAGTAGTACTAAAGCCAGTAGCGGAGTCATCCATTGCCTGAAAAAATGCATAACGCTGATTGTGCACCCGAATGTAAGGGATTCCGGTTTCCCCATCAATAGTAATACCTCATTTTAAAACGGGTATAACTTTTTGATTTTTTACAGGATTTACCCCGATCATTTGAAAAATGGATGAATTAATTTAGCTTTGTCTAAATTTTTTTTTAGCCATGCTAAACTATTCTACCAGCGAAGAGAACTACATCAAAGCCATCTACCGGCTCCAGCGGCAGGATGGCACGGTAACGACCAACGAACTGGCGCATGAGCTGAATACCAAACCCGCCTCAGTGACCGACATGATGAAGAAGCTGAAAGGCAAAAAAATCCTGAACTACCAACCCTACCGGGGTTTCCGGCTGACTGGCGAAGGCAGCAAAGTGGCGCTCGGCATCATCCGCCGTCACCGTCTCTGGGAATATTTCCTCGCCGAAAAGCTGAAATTCAGCTGGAACGAAGTACACGCCGTGGCCGAGGACCTGGAACATGTAAGCAGCAAAAAACTTATCGACAAACTGGATGAGTACCTTGACTTTCCGCGGGTGGACCCCCATGGCGACCCGATCCCGGATTCCAATGGCAGGATCGAGATCAGTAAAAGGATCTGCCTGACCGATCTTCCCCTCCACCAACCGGCCTCGGTCACCAATGTGAGCGATCAGTCAAGTGCCATCCTCGAACTCCTCGAACATAAAAAGATCAGGATCGGCACACGGCTGGAAGTAAAAAAGAAATTTGATTTCGACCACTCAATGGAAATACGTATCGGCCGGCTGGCGGCATTTACCATCAGCCAGCAATTGGCGGAGAACATTTTTGTAAAGTATGAAGTCTGACAGGCATAATTATACATCGCTGAGCGAGGTTCACCAAAGCATTGATACGACCAGCCTGAAAAGAACAGGCTGGAGAAGGGCATTGGCTTTCCTGGGTCCCGCCTACCTGGTAAGTGTGGGATATATGGATCCGGGCAACTGGGCCACCGACCTGGCAGGTGGAAGCCAGTTTGGCTATCGGCTGATTTGGGTTTTGTTCATGAGCAATCTCATGGCCCTGCTCCTGCAAAGCTTGTCGGCGCGGCTGGGGATTGTAAGGGGCAGGGATCTTGCGCAAGCCAATCGCGAGACCTATCCCCGTTACATCAATTATGCATTATATGGCCTGGCCGAAATCGCCATCGCTGCCTGTGATCTTGCCGAAGTGCTGGGTATGGCCATCGGGCTGCAATTGCTTACCGGTATTCCGCTTTTGTGGGGCGTGCTGATCACCGTATTCGATACCTTCTTACTCTTATTCCTCCAACGGCTGGGAATGCGGAGAATGGAAGCATTTATTATTGGGCTCGTATTTATCATCGGAATTTCTTTTCTTATCGAGATCATCCTGGCCCGGCCGAAATTAGGAGAGGTCGTAACCGGCTTTATTCCTTCCATCCCAGATAAAACAGCCCTTTATATCGCCATTGGTATTATTGGCGCAACCGTGATGCCGCACAACCTCTATCTCCATTCCGCATTGGTACAGACAAGAAAAATAAAAAGGGACCAGGCCGGCATCAGGAAAGCCATAAAGCTGAATGTGATCGACAGCAGCATTGCCCTCAATCTTGCTTTTCTTGTGAATGCTGCAATATTAATCCTGGCCGGCACGATCTTTCATTCCACGGGAAGAAATGTGGCAGCAATCAAAGATGCACATGCCCTGCTTACCGATCTGCTCGGGACCCGGGTGGCCCCGGTGCTCTTTGCAGTAGCACTTATCGCGTCGGGACAAAGTTCAACGGTAACAGGTACTCTTGCCGGGCAGGTAGTGATGGAAGGCTATCTCCGGTTCCGGATCAATCCCTGGGTACGACGCCTGCTTACAAGGCTGATCGCTATCATTCCTGCGGTGATCGTCATCCTCATCAATGGCGAAAAAAATATCGACAGTCTTTTAGTGCTGAGTCAGGTAATCCTGAGCCTGCAGTTGGGATTTGCCATCATCCCGCTGATCCATTTTGTGAGCGATAAAAAAACCATGGGTAGCTTTGCAGTGAAACCACTTGTACAAACGGCCGCCTGGATCATTACCGCGATACTGGTGTACCTGAACATCCGCATGGTGGCGGGGCAGGCGACGGATTACTTCATGCATTCGGATAATATGTTCTGGAAAACAGTGATCATACTGGCAGGCTTATTCTTTCTTTCATTATTGTTCATTGCATTCTTATACCCGCTACGCAAGAGAAGACGCCGGGTGGGGCCATCCGAAGTGCACCCCGAAGCAAAGGACCTGCAAACATTAGTGATCCCCTCTTATCATAAAGTGGCCATTGCACTTGACTTCAGTGAAAAAGACAAAACAATCCTCGCCCATGCAATCGGACAGGGCCGGAACAGCACACATTACGTATTGATCCATGTGGTGGAAAGCGTGCCGGCAAGGATCTATGAACAGGAAAGTGATGACCTGGAAAGCCGGAAGGATAAAGAGCATCTTGATTTTTATGTGCAGGAGCTCAAACAAAGGGGATTTGACGCGGAAGCAAAGCTCGGATTCGGCAACCGGGCCAAAGAAATCGTTCGGCTGGTAAATGAAACCGGGGCCGAAATGCTGGTGATCGGGGCGCATGGTCACCATGGTATCAAAGACTGGATCTATGGGGAAACGATCGAATCGGTCCGCCATGAATTAAAAATACCGGTGCTGGTGGTCAATGTATAGCGCTGCTGTAATCCTTCCCCCTTGTATGTTGCCGCAATAAATGTTTGAAACGGCTGAAAGTTTCCGGTTTGATATTGAGGTAGGAGGCGAGGAATTTTTGCGGTACCCGCTGCATCAGCTGGGGGTTACGCGTCACGAAATTGAGGAACCGTTCCCGGGGTGTCATCTTCACCAGCTGCATTTGCCAGCGATCCTTTATCACCATAGAGTAGGTTACGATCAGCCGGCCCAGGTGTTCCATCCGGTGCGAGTCATCATAGAGTTTTTCCAGGTCATCATAACTGATGGATACCACGGTAGTGGGTTCAATGGCTTCAATGCAGTATTCAGAAGGCTGGCGGCTATGAAAGGACTCCTGGCTCAGCAGCATTTGCCCCTCAAAGGATATCTGGGTATTGATCTCAAGATGATTTTTCCTGTAGTATTTGCGCGCCAGGCCTTTGACAATAAAATTGAAATAATTCTCCACTTCACCGGTATCGATCAGGAGTTGTTTTTTTTCGAAATGCCTTTCTTTGATGATCGGAAATAGGTAACGCCGGTACTCATCATCGCTGAGGTCGATGAATTTTCTCAAATAAGCAAGGAAGATCAGAGCGGCTTCCATACAGTTTTGATACGCAAAAGCTACAAAAAATTATTGACTCTGATCAAGTAGGTGCAGAACTTTTTTAAGGTCTTCCACTAAAAAAGCTTTACTGTTTTTTTCTGGTGAGGTGTTTCAGACGGCTAAAGGTCTCTGGCTTAATGTTCAGGTAGGATGCCAGGTATTTCTGTGGTACCCGTTGAAGCATATGTGGATGGCGTTCAATGTAATGAAGGAATCTTTCGCGGGGTCCCATGGCCTGCCGGTTGAACTTCCGCTCATCCTTGAGGATATACATGTTTTCAAGGATCTTCAGACCCAGTTCTTCCCCTTTGGGATAATGTTGCAGGGCCTCTTCCATCTTGTCGTGCCTCATCGAAATCAACAGGGTGGGTTCCAGCGTCTCAACATATACCATCGCAGGGTTTCGGGTAAGGTAAGAGATCTCAGCCGCGATCACATGCCCTTCCGTGGCGAGTTGGAGGATCAACTGGTTTCCTTTGACGCGCAGGTATTTCATTACCAGTCCTTTTACCACCATGTTGAGGTAGTTTTCAGTCTCTCCTTCCCGGGTGATGATCTCCCGCTTATCAAACTGCCTGAACTCGCAATAAGGAACCAGGCCCGCCAGGTCATCATTGGAAAAAGGCATAAACTGTTGAAAATAACCGGACACTTTTTCGATCACGGCCACATCGGGTATCGTTGCCATGCGGGTCATCCTGCCGAATGCTTTTGATGGGTGGAATGGATGCCCCTGGATTCTTTTGAGAGCAAAGGTTTGAGCCGCGTGTAAGTTTCCGGCTTGATATTTAAATACGAAGCCAGCCGCCGCTGTGGAACACGTTCCATCAGGCCGGGATATTCCTGTGCGAACCGGATAAACCGTTCCCGCATGGAGTAACGGAGGTTATCGAGGATATTTTTTTCCTGCCGGATCAAAAAATGAGAGAGGAGAAGCCGGCCCATTCGCCTCCATTTTTTGTCTGATCGGTAAAGCTGATAAAGATGTTCTTTTGATAGCGCCAGCAGGCGGGTCGGTTCTATTGTCTCCAAATAATAATGTGATGGTTTCCCGGAAAAAAAAGAAACCGCTGCATTGACCGTGGTGCCTTCAGGGATGATATCGGTGGTGACCACTTCTTTCCCCTTATAAAAATACTGGTGGATGAGTCCCTTATCGAGGTAGTAGATATATTGCTCAATTTCGCCGGCACTGATCAGCAAATGTTTCTTTTTATATTCCTTCACGATGATCAGTTCCTTGAAAGTGGAAAAATCTTCGTCGCTCAGGAAGACAAACTGTTGTAAAAATATGCGTAGCCGGTTGAACATGATGACCCGCAAAAACACAAAGTAAAACCATATTCTCAGAACACGGGTAATTTTCATTACAAAAAACCGGCCTGTGGCAATTCGTTTATTTCGTGAAAATTCATGTAATTCGCGTTAGGTTTGATATACTTAAACAGGAACCATGGCAGGAAAAATAAAAGTGACCAACCCCGTCGTAGAGATGGACGGTGATGAGATGACCCGCATCATCTGGAAATTCATCAAAGACAAGTTCATCCTCCCCTATCTTGATGTGGAGATCCAGTATTATGACCTCGGTATTGAAAGTCGCGATAAAACCGACGACCAGGTGACCGTAGAGGCTGCCCATGCGATCAAAAAATGCGGCGTAGGCATCAAATGCGCCACCATCACCCCTGATGAAGCGAGGGTAAAGGAATTTAACCTGAAACAGATGTGGAAGAGCCCCAATGGCACCATCCGGAATATCCTGGACGGAACCGTTTTCCGTGAACCCATTGTGATCAGCAATGTGCCCAGGCTGGTGACCAATTGGACGGCGCCGATCATCGTAGGCCGTCATGCTTTTGGCGACCAGTACCGTGCCACTGATTTCGTAGTGCCGGGGAAAGGAAAATTAACGGTGAAGTTCGAAGGAGAGGATGGAAAAGTGATCGAGCACGA
>CAYSIU010000077.1:0-8930 GCA_964431095.1 uncultured Chitinophaga sp.
AAGAAATGAAAGAGTTTGGCGGAGAAGATATTTCCAAAAAAGAATGGCGGGAAAGCAATATCACCTTTCTTGAGACCCAACGGTATTTTAACGACTATGGACAGAAAAAACTGCAGCCGGAAGCGGAAAAAATGCTCGCATCCCTGAAAGAAAAAAAACAGGAAGACAAGAAAGACGAAAAACCACCCGTTGAAAAAAAAGAAAAAAAGAATAAGGACAAACCCAAACTTACCCCGGAAGCGGAAAAAGCAGCTGCCGAAGCAAAAGCTCAGAAAGCCAGGGACAGCCAGTTGGAAAGAGGCATATCCACCGTGTTCCGTATCATCGCACAAAACCAGAACAACCTGACGGGGATGGCAGACCGAAAGGCCAACATTATGATCTCGGTGAATTCCATCGTACTCAGTATCGTGATTTCAAGGATCAGCGAGTTCATGAAAACCAACACCAATACTAACATCGCCGTGCTGAAATACCCGGTGGCTCTGCTGGCGGTGGTTTGTGTAACCGCGATTGTTTTTGCCATTTTAGCGACCCGCCCTAACGTAAGCCACGGGAAGTTCACACACGATGATATCCTCAACAAAAGGACCAACCTGCTTTTCTTTGGCAACTTTCACGGGATGGGGCTGCAGGATTATGACTGGGCCATGCAGGAAATGCTGAAAGATCGGGATTACCTGTACAGGAGCATCGTGAAAGACATCTATTTCCTGGGCGTTGTACTGGCCAGGAAATACCGGTTTCTTCGCATTTCCTACAATATTTTTATGTACGGCCTGATACTGACCATCATTGCATTTGCACTGGCATTAAGCTTACCGGTGCAGGATGTGTATTGAACGACCGGGTGGCAAATGCCTGTTTGATGGCGTATACCTCATTTTTAAAATATAACCCATGAAAGGACTATCTCTTTTATTCGCCATCCCAATCCTGTTCGCCTGTAATAATTCAAAAAAAGAAGAAAAAAAACCCGGACCGGTAACGAATAGCGGCACCACGATCACCCATATGCCGGGTGTATCCAGTGCCAGTTTCACGGTGGAGGGAAAAGAAATAAATGTAATTGGCTCTTTACTGGTAACAAAAGATAAAAAGAACCTGCAGCCGGGCGCCGATTACTTTGCCATGCTTACGGCAAGCCGTGGGCCCAATAACGAGGGACTGACTTTGAATTTCCTGTTGACGCTGAACCCTGGCACTTACCCGGTAGTAGGAATGGCTTTCCATCGCGGGCCCAGCGGCCAGGGTGAAGTATATGGCGGACTTTTAGGAGGCGAACCAAAATTGACCAATTACAAGGTGAACATCACCGAATGCAAAGACCTGGGGAGTAATAATATGGGCGGCCACAAGTGGAGCCTCAGCGGGAACTTTGATGAATTAGTGATCCCTGCCATGGGCGTTATGCTGCTGGATAAAACAAAGAACCATCCTAAAGAAGTAAAAATTGAAAAAGGAAGCTTTACGCATCTCCTCTTTGATGATAATTGGGAAGAAATGATGCAGGGGGCGAAAAAGAAGTTAGATGAAATGAGGGGCAAATAAATACTTTCCTGCGACAGGATCTTTCACAACTGTTAGGATCATAAATAGCCTCCTGTGTCTCAATTCCTGCCGCCAAACATCTCTTCCAGTTTCATGACCAACTCTGTTTTGGTGATCGGCACACCCATTATTTTATGGAAGCCTTTTGCATCTATCATATACTGATCCCGTATGATCCGGATGAGCTGCCCGTTATTGATCTCAGGGATCAATACCTGCTCGAAGTTTTTGATCATGTCCCCCAGGTTCCTGGGAAAAGGGCGAACATAACGTAGGTGCGCATGGCTGACCGACTCGCCCCTTGCCTGCAGTTCCGCCACTGCGGATTTAATGGCTCCATAAGTGGAACCCCAGCCCAGCACAAGTATCTTTCCTTTTTCCGCTCCACTGTCCAGTTTTTGTTCTGGGATATGGTCCGCGATCCTGTCTATCTTTTCCTGTCTTATTTTCACCATTAACTGGTGATTTTCGGGTTCATAATTCACATTGCCTGTGATGTTTTGTTTTTCCAGGCCGCCGATACGATGTTCCAGGCCCGCTGATCCGGGGATGGCCCAGGGTCTTACCAGGTTCTCATCCCGTTGGTAAGGCATCAGTTTTTCCTCACCGTCTTCCAGCTTTGTTTTAAAACGCACTTTTATTTCCGGTAGATCTTTCACCTGGGGGTAACGCCAGGGCTCAGCCCCGTTTGCAATATACCCGTCACTCAGGAAAATGACAGGGGTCATATGCTGCACGGCGATCCTCACGGCCTCATAAACCGCATCAAAACAGTCAGCGGGTGTAGAAGCGGCAACGACTGGCATCGGGCATTCCCCATTTCTCCCATAATAAGCCTGTAAGAGATCAGATTGTTCCGTTTTAGTAGGAAGCCCGGTCGAAGGGCCGCCCCTTTGTATATCACAGATCAGGAGGGGTATTTCCAGCATGACTGCCAGACCCATCGCTTCGGATTTCAATGCCATTCCCGGCCCGGAAGTAGCAGTAACGCCAAGCAAACCTCCGTAAGAAGCCCCGATCGCAGATGTGATCGCCGCGATCTCATCTTCGGCCTGAAAAGTTTTTACCCCAAAATTTTTATGCCTGGCCAGTTCGTGCAAAATGTCAGAAGCGGGAGTGATAGGATAGGAACCGAGAAACAGGGGTAATTTGCTTTTTTGGGAAGCAGCGATCAGTCCATAGGCCAGTGCCTGGTTGCCCATAATGGAACGGTAGGTGCCGGGTTCCATCCTGGCTTTCTCCACTGAATAAGTGGTGGTAAATGTTTCAGTCGTATCGCCATAATTATAACCGGCCTGCAATACTTTGACATTGCTTTCATAGATCTCGGGTTTCTTGCCGAATTTTTCCTTAAGAAAATCAATGGTGTTGCCCATATTCCGGTTGTACATCCAGTATAAAAAGCCCAGCACGAACATATTCTTCGCCCTGTCCTTTTCTTTCATTCCCATGGTAAAATCCTTCAATGCCTCCCGGGTCATCTTCGTCACATCCATTTTGATCACTTCATAGTTATCCAGGCTTCCGTTTTCCAGCGGGTTTTCTCCTTCGGGATAATTGGCAAGCCGCAGGTTCTTGTTATCAAAACCGTCGGTATTCGCGATGATCTTGCCTCCTTTCTTCAACGCAGTAAGATTTGTTTTTAATGCGGCAGCATTCATGGCTACCAGCACATCACAGGCATCCCCCGGGGTGAACACCCGGTCGGAAGAAAAGCGAAGCTGGAAACCGCTGACGCCGGGTAATGTGCCCTGTGGTGCCCTGATCTCAGCCGGGAAATCGGGAAAAGTGGCCAGGTCGATACCCAGCATAGCAGTATTATTGGTAAACTGGCTTCCCGTCAACTGCATCCCATCGCCGCTGTCGCCGGCGAATTTGATCACCACATCCTGTAAAACCTCTTTTTTTCGTGTCATTTCCTGCTGAATTGAGCTGCAAATTTAAAACAAGTTATGATTGCATGGCCACCCATTTTACGGTTAAAATCCACCCGCCCGTCATAATATCGGCAACAAATTTTAAATTGCCCTGCTCAACCCCTATATGATAAGAATCTTTAAAGTGCTGCTGCCCCTGCTGCTGCTGCTGCCGGCCACCCTGCCGGCTCAATCGGATGACGATATCTATGAAGCAAACCGGTTGAAAAAAACCTTTCCTGATGACCGGGTTGTGGCGTCCCTGGTGGAACAGGAATATAATTTTGACAGGGGTCGCAGCGATGATAAACTGCCATTGGTCACCGCCACCTGCAATACGACTGTCAATTTCCTGTCGCTCCGGGAAACTGCCGGCATCCAGTACTATGATTTCTACAATTCTTTCTGCAGGATCACTTCTTTCAAACAACTGGAAAAGGCCAGGGGAATATTCGGTATCAAGAAAAACTACAATGTGGGTTATGCCATTGACCGCTCGGCCAGTTCCAGTGAAATTTTTTCCGATGACAGCCGGGTAAAATATTTCAATATCCGGTTTAAGGGTTATGGTGATGTGACAAGGGTGGAAACAGAAAAAAAATATTTTGACAGCAAATACCTCACTGCTGTCTACTTCCATAGTTTTTTTCCCGCGAAAGAAAAAATCATTCGCATTAAGGTCCCCGACTGGCTGCAACTGGACATCCGCGAGTTTAATTTTTCCGGTTACCAGGTGATGAAACAAAAGACTATGGAAAAAAATATGACGGTTTACACCTATCGGCTACAGAATATTGAAGCAATGAAAAATGAATCCCGGGCCATCGGGCCGGCCTACCAGTTCCCCCACCTGGTACTGGTGGTCAGATCCTTTGTGTATGACGGCAAAACCGAAAAGGGATTTGGCGACGCAGGGGATCTTTATAACTGGTACAATTATCTCTACAAAAAATGTCTGAACAAACCCGATGAATTGAAAGCAAAAGTAGCCGAGCTGGTGAAAGGGCGATCCACGGATATTGATAAGGTAAAATCCATTTTTTACTGGGTGCAGGACAATATCCGTTACATCGCTTTTGAAGACGGGCTTGCTGGTTTTGTACCTGCCACGGCGCAAGACGTGTACAAAGCCAAGTACGGAGATTGTAAAGGAATGGCCAACCTGGTTACCGAAATGCTGAAGACGGCGGGGCTGGAAGCCCACATGACCTGGATCGGCACAAGGCATATCCCGTATGATTACAGTCTCCCGTCCCTTGCCGTGGATAATCATTGTATTAGCACGGTGGTGCTGAATGGAAAAGAATATTTCCTGGATGGCACGGAAAAATATATCCCTTTTGGCGATTATGCCTGGCGCATCCAGGGAAAAGAAGTGCTGATCGGGAAGGGCGAAAAATACGAGGTAACAAAAGTGCCGATGATGGATATTGAAAAAAGTAAAGTGCTTACACAAACAAGCTTTACATTGAACGACAATGTACTGAAAGGGCATGTAAGGGTCACACTAACCGGGGAACAACGGACGGAATTTCACCAATACTATTACGACCTGGCGGCTGATGATAAGAAAAAATTCATCCGGCATTTCCTGGAATTCGGGAATAAGAACCTTATGGTATCCAATATAAAGACATCGGATCTTGGCGACCGCGAGATACCCGTAGTTATCGAAGGTGATATCGACCTGAGCAATTACATCATCACCGAAGACAAGGAGATCTACCTGGGAATCGATTTCTTCCCGGAGGACCTGCGCGGGATCATCCCGGATAAAAACCGCCAGCAGGATTACGAGTTACCTTCCGCCTATGTGGCCGAGGACGAGACCGAGCTGGTCTTACCGGCAGGCTATAAAATTGGGTCGTTGCCGGCTGCTATCAGTGAAAAAGCAGATGACTACTCCGTCAATGCCTCTTATACTGCGAACGCTGCCAGGATCGTTTTCAAAAAAACGCTCACGTTCAGCAGCGGTCGCATCCGCAAAGCGGACTTCGGGAACTGGAAAAAATTTACGGAGAAACTGAAGGATTTTAACAGTAACCTGATCCTGATCAAAAAACCCTGACGACCCGGTTCACCCAAATGAAGAAAATAATTTACATACTGATTAGTGGATTCCTTTCATCGGCTGCTTTTGCCCAGGATGAGGACGATACTTTCAGTCCCTCCAAGCTGGAGAGTATCGCTAAAAACATGAAACCGGTATGGGACGATGCAGATCCTGATTTTGCCGTTACGGCCATACCGGATCAATGGAAGGAAGAAAGCGCGGTGATCATCGCACAAAAAACAAGATTTTCTTTCGATAAGGACGCCAACAAACTGGCCGTGTATGAAATTACACGCCGGCGCATCCTGCTAAAGGACCGGGATGCAGTCAATTCCTATTCCTCGATTTATTTCCGGATCGGCTCGTCCAATGACGGGGCCGGTATCAGGATCCTCAAATCAAACGGAACGCAGCAGGAGGTTTCGCTCCGGAATGCAGTTTACGTCGAGGATCTTTCCACCGTCCCGGCCACCTTTCAACCTTATATCGGCAAGGCGGATACCTATTATGATAAGAGCAAAAGCCGGGTCATTTTTTATAAGCTGGCCGTCCCGGATCTTGACCCGGGCGACATCATTGATTACGGTACGATCTTCTACGACGACAATACCGTAAAGAAGATGAGCTTTATTGAGTTCGATCCCATTTATTTTGTTTGTACCAGAGAGTATCCTGTGATCAGCCAGAAATTCGAGATCGAGACAGATAACAATTCATTTGTGAATTCAAAATCAACAATGGGGGCTCCTTCTTTCAAAGAAACCGGTAGCGGCAATACCCGGTACAACTGGGAAGACCGAAACCGGGAAAAGATAAGCGATACCCGGTGGGTCAACAGTCTTGTGGAGTTGCCGATGGTAAAATTCCAGATCGTTTTTTCAAGAAGTGAGAATCGTGCTGATCTTTTTATCGGTGACCGGGGTGAACTGAAACAAAATATCAGTCCCGGGGAATTGGCGAAAAAAATGAATGTTCTCTATAACAAACTTGACGGCTCTCTTTATTATAACATGGCGAAGGCCTACCTGAAACAGATCGGGTATGCCGATTTGCGGGAAGAGGATTTTATCCAGAAAACTTACTACATCCTTCGCCATATGTCGCATTTCCGGGCCAATGGTTTTTCCAGTGAACTGTTTGCCTCCTGTTTCACCCAATGTCTTGACCTGAAAAAAATCCCCTACGAACTGATCGTGACGACCCCGTTGACATTGACCAGACCGGAGAATATCATTTTCAGGAGCGAGCCTGAATGGATCGTAAGGATAAAAGACAAATACGTTTTCAATGCTACGGTGGTCTCAAATCCTTTTGATTTCAAGGGAGAGTTCCTGAGTACTCCTGCCTATATCATTTCGATAGGCAAAAACCCCACCGCTACTCCTGTGACCCTGCCCTCCACTAAACCCGATGAAAATGTAGCCACCAATACGATTACCGCAACCATTGACACCGGGGGGCATAGCCTGGCGGTAGTGCAACAGAAAGCAGTGACGGGGCTGAGCAAGCAATTCTATAATACCCAGGCGCTGATTTATACACCCGCGCTGGATGATGATTACCGGAGTTATGGGGGTGATGATGATGTGCGGGCCAGCCTGAGACCAGCCGAGCTGGATAATTTCGAGGAGAAGCTGCGGGAAAGAAAAAAGGAAGATAAGACGCGCAAACTGGATTATATGAAAGAGGCGCTGGAGGATGAATATGATAATTTAACGGGTTATTCCGATTTCACCCTGAACTCGGATGGCCGTACCTGGCGCAAACAGGAATTGAACTATACCAATAAATTTGAATTAAGCGATATGGTGAAAAAAGCAGGCGACAACCTGCTGGTTTCTGTACCGGGTCTGACCGGGCAGCAGCTCTTTGTGCCGCAGGATGAAAGGAAAAGGGAAGTGGATGCTTATATGGGTTTTCCCCACAGTATGCGGAATGTGATCAATTTCAGTATCCCGGCGGGTTATAAAGCTGTGGGTATTGCGAACCTCAACATGAATATCGATAATGAAACCGGCACTTTTGCCGTGCAGGCCAGTGTAGAGGGCAATGTGATAAATATACTCGTGAAAAAAGTATACAAACAAACCACGATAAAAAAAGAGAACTGGGCCAAATTCCTGGAAATACTCGATGCAGCCTTTAATTTTTCCCAGAAAAAAATCCTGCTGAAGAAGCTGTGAGCTGTGGTAGGTGGGCTGTGGGCTTTGGGCTACTGGCCGCTGGCTTTGGGCTACGGGCTATGGGGCTCTGCCTTCACTATTTACGGTTGTCCTCCGAATTCAGTAAATTAGAGGTCCTTTCAACCGCCGGCAGGCTTCTTATGAAGCGGATCCTATCATACCTGGTTCTTCTCTTTTTATTTCCACCTTTTCTCCCCGCACAAAAGGTCATTTCGCTAAAAATTGACGGCACGATCAACCCGGTATCCGCCGATTTCATCCATGATGGTATTGAAAAAGCCAGTCGCGAAAAAGCAGAATGCCTGGTCATTCATCTCAACACGCCGGGTGGGTTGCTCAAATCGACCCGGGTGATCGTCAGTGATATGCTGGAATCACCGGTCCCGGTGATTGTATATGTCTCCCCCGGCGGGGCACATGCAGGATCGGCGGGTGTCTTTTTAACGCTCGCCGCACATATTGCCGCGATGGCACCGGGAACAAATATCGGGGCAGCTCACCCTGTGGAACTACAGGGACAGATGGACACCACGATGAATGAAAAAGCCACCAATGATGCCGCAGCCTTTATCAGGACCATTGCTGAAAAAAGAAACCGCAATATGGTATGGGCCGAACGGGCAGTTCGCCGGAGTTATTCCTATACGGAAACCGAAGCGCTGGAAGATTCCGCTATTGACCTTATAGCAAAGAATGAACAGGAATTGCTGAACAGGATAGACGGAAGGACGGTGGAATTAAGTGCAGGAACAAAGACATTGCATACCCGGGCGGCCACCGTGGAAAAATATGAAATGGGCCTGCTGGAAAAAATATTGAACATACTCAGTGATCCAACTATTGCCTACATCTTGTTATTGCTCGGTATGTATGGAATCATGTTCGAATTATACAACCCCGGGGCCATCCTGCCGGGGATCGTGGGTATGATCTCGCTGGTGCTTGCTTTTTACTCCATGCACAGCTTGCCGATCAACTTCGCCGGGCTGGCACTGATCATTTTTGCCATCATTCTTTTTATACTCGAGATCAAAATTGTAAGTCATGGATTATTGGCCATCGGTGGCATCATCTCATTGTTACTGGGTTCGATGATGCTGGTCAGAGCCAGTTCATCGCTTGAAATGGTAAAGATCTCCCGGACCGTTATCATTGCCGCCACGGCTGTTACCGCGTTGTTTTGTCTATTCGAGATCGGGTTGGGATTAAGAGCCGAACGAAGAAAAA
>CAYSIU010000078.1:0-8887 GCA_964431095.1 uncultured Chitinophaga sp.
AAGAATTTGGGTAAAAAGATGATTAAGAAGTGATGTGGCCCTAGGAACTTCCCTAAGCGGCGGGCTCGACAGTTCTTCCATTGCAGCCATCAGCCATGAAATCGGATCGGCGAATCAAAGCCATCAATGCTTTACCGCCAGCTTCGCCGGTTTTGAAAAAGATGAACTGGCCTGGTCAAAGCAGGTAGCCGATACATTTGAATTGCGGCAACATATTGCCAATATTTCAGTGGATACATTTTTACAGGATTGGCAACGGCTCTGTTACCAGCAGGAAGAGCCTTTCGGTTCCGCAAGTGTATATGCCCAGTATAAAGTTTTTGAGCTGGCCAAACAACAGGGTGTGAAAGTATTGCTCGATGGGCAGGGTGCCGACGAAACCCTGGCCGGTTATCACAAGTATTATAAATGGTATTGGCAGGAATTGTTCCGCCAGGGAAAATTGAGAAAGAGCAAAGAGCTGAGCGCGGCCAGGAAACTGGGGATCACGGAGTCATTTAATTACAAAAATAAAATTGCAGCCTGGTTTCCCGCATTTGCCAGCGTGGTAATGGAGCGGCAGTACCTGCTGAAGGCGGTCGGACTAAAGGATCTCACGCCGGAGTTTGTCCGGCTGCAGAGTAAAGAAGCTTATTATACCCCGCCTGATCACTTTAACCTGAACGCCGTATTATACTTCAACTGTTTTACGCATGGCCTCGAAGAACTATTGAAATGTGCCGACCGCAATTCGATGGCGCATGGACGGGAAGTACGCTTACCCTTCTTATCGCATGAACTGGTGGAGTTCCTTTTCAGTCTTCCTTCGCATTTCAAGATCCGGCAGGGATGGACCAAGTGGTTGCTAAGGGAAGCAATGAAAAATAAATTACCCACAGCCGTGGTATGGAGAAAAGATAAGATCGGTTTTGAGCCTCCCCAGCAAAAATGGATGGAACAACCTGCGCTGCAGGATGCGATACGGGAAGCGAAACGAAAACTGGTGGATCAAAAAATCCTTCGGCCGGCTGTATTGAATAAAAAGATCACACCCCGGTCAGCTTACGACGCGAATAACTATGATTGGCGGTATTTTTCAGCAGCCAGCCTCTTCAAGTAATCTTATTTCAGCATCTTTGCATTCATAATCATTCAAAGCGTGGAACTATGAAGCCTGCTACGAAATTCATTCATGCCGGTGCCCATCCCGACCCGTCCACCGGCGCTATCATGACACCTGTTTTCCAGACTTCCACCTATGTGCAGGAGGCGCCGGGTAAAAACAAAGGTTTTGAATATGCCCGCAGCCAGAATCCTACCCGTAAAGCTCTCGAAGAAGCGCTGGCCATCATTGAGAATGGCCGCTACGGACTTGCTTTCAGCAGCGGGGTGGCGGCTACGGATGCGGTGATGAAATTACTGGCCCCCGGGGAGGAAGTGGTTTGTGCGAATGATATGTATGGCGGTACCTATCGTTTGTTCACCAAGGTGTTCGAAAAATTCGGTATTTTTTTTCGTTTCACTGACACCACTGCGGCTTCAAACGTGGAAGATGCCATTACAGAAAAAACCCGCCTGGTATGGCTGGAAACTCCCACTAACCCTCTCATGAATGTTACGGATATCGCTGCAGTAGCGGCGATTACCAATGCCGAAAATATTTTACTGGCTGTTGATAACACATTTGCTTCCCCTTATTTGCAAAACCCGCTTGACCTGGGTGCCGATATCGTCATGCATTCTGTTACCAAATATCTCGGTGGTCACAGTGATGTGATCCAGGGTGGCCTGGTAATGAATGATGAAGCGCTTCGGGATAAACTTTATTTCATACAAAAAAGCTGCGGGGCTGTGCCGGGACCCATGGATTGTTTCCTGGTGTTGCGGGGCATCAAAACCCTGGGTGTACGGATGAAACAGCATTGTGAGAACGGGAAAATCATCGCTCACTGGTTGCGCAATCATCCCAGGGTCGGCAAAGTTTACTGGCCGGGCTTTGAAGACCACCCGGGGCATTCCATTGCCCAGAAACAAATGCGGGATTTTGGCGGGATGATCTCTTTTGAATTAAAAAATGACAGCGTGGAAGAAGCGATGAGGGTCCTGTCCTCGACGAAATTGTTTTCATTGGCGGAAAGTCTCGGTGGCGTGGAATCGCTGATCAATCACCCGGCGACCATGACCCATGCCTCGATCCCAAGGGAAGAAAGAATGAAAATCGGGTTACATGATTCATTGATCCGTTTAAGCGTGGGTATTGAAGATGCGGAGGATCTGGTGGAAGACCTGAAACAGGCAATTGGATGACAACAATAAAAAACCTGAAATCATTTCTTAACAGGAAGGTTGATCATTACAATCAACCTTCTTTCATTAAGGATGATCCTGTTTTGATCCCGCACTTGTTTACTAAAAAACAGGATATAGAAATAGCGGGGTTCTTCGCCGCTACTTTTGCCTGGGGAAACCGGGCTACGATTATCCGGAAATCAAAGGAGTTGATGGGATTGATGAATGACGCGCCCCATGATTTTTGCCTGCACCATACGGAGGATGACCTGAAAAAGCTGACCCCATTCAAACACCGGACCTTTACTGCAACCGACCTGCTCTATTTCATTGAATTTTTTAAACAGCATTACCAGCGTCATAAAAGTCTCGAACCCGCTTTTACCCGGCATGGCAAAACCATCGAACAAATGCTAACCGGTTTTCATCATTATTTTTTTTCGCTCGAATATGTTCCCCGCAGAACCAAAAAACATATTGCAACACCCGAACGGAGCTCCTCCTGCAAGCGACTAAACATGTTCCTCCGCTGGATGGTGCGCCGGGATGACAAAGGCGTTGACTTTGGCCTCTGGAAAAACATCTCCCCCGCCCAGCTCATCTGTCCTATCGATCTTCATGTGGCGAGAGTGGCCAAAAGGCTGGGGCTGTTACAACGAAAACAGACCGACTGGCAGGCCGCATTGGAGCTAACGGAATACCTGCGAACTTTGGATAAAAATGATCCCGTGAAATATGATTTCGCCCTGTTTGGTCTGGGGATTATGGAAAAATATTAATCTTTAATGAACACCGAGCTGATCAGCTTCATCAATCAATCATTGGAAACGAACCTGCCGGTCTCGCTTTCTTATGAAGCGTTACACGAAAGGCTTACTGCATATATTGATCATCTGATTACTCATAATTTTGAAAAACTGGCTTATTGTCTTTACCGGGTCGATGTGGAAGAATCCAGGATCAGGCAATTGCTCGAAAAAAAGCAGGGTGAAAATGCATCCGGGCTTATTGCCAACCTGATCATTGAACGGCAATTGGAAAAAATTAAAAACAGGAAAGACACAAAAAATAAGGAAGATATTCCGGATAATGAAGAATGGTAGTCGCACAAAAACAGGCTTAAATCATTAATTTCCGGCTGAACAGATACCGATCATGAAATATATTTATTATTTCTTATTCCTGCTCTGTTCCGGCGAGCAGGTCCACGGGCAACCATCGAAATATGTTGTCCCTTCCGACACTCTCGTGCAAAAAAATATTGCCCGCTGGCAGGACCTGAAATTCGGGCTGCTGATGCACTGGGGCACTTATTGTCAATGGGGCATCGTGGAAAGCTGGAGCATTTGTCCCGAAGATGAAGGCTGGACACAACGAAAGGGACCTTATGCAAAAAATTACACGGAATATGTGAAAGCATACGAGAACCTCCAGGCAACGTTTAATCCGGTTCATTTCACTCCTGAAAAATGGGTCGCCGCGGCAAAAGAGGCCGGGATGAAATACGTGATCTTCACCACCAAGCACCACGACGGCTTTTGCATGTTCGATACCAAAGAGACCGATTATAAAATAACGGGATCCAAAACCGCCTTCTCATCCCATCCCCGCAGCAATGTGACGAAAGAGATCTTTGAGGCGTTCCGGAAGGAAGGTTTCTGGGTTGGCGCTTATTTTTCCAAAGCAGACTGGCACAATGAAAATTACTGGTGGCCTTATTTCCCGCCCAAAGACCGGAATGTGAATTATGATCCCGCAAAATATCCAACCCGCTGGAATGCTTTCAAAGATTTCACGTATAACCAGATAAAGGAATTAATGAGTGAATACGGCAAGGTGAATATTCTTTGGCTGGATGGAGGATGGGTACGACCCCTGTCTTCTGTTGACCGTTCAGTAGACTGGCAAAAAGGAATAAAATACGACCAGGATATTGATATGAAAAAAATTGCGACGATGGCAAGATCTTACCAACCGGGTCTGTTGATGGTTGACCGAACCGTTACCGGTGAGTATGAGAATTACACAACCCCTGAGCAACAGGTGCCCGATGCGCCATTATCCTATCCCTGGGAAACCTGCATGACCATGGGCAATTCGTGGAGCTATGTTCCCAACGATAATTACAAGACGGCTCAGCGCCTGATCCATTTGCTGGTAAAGATCGTTTCAAGGGGAGGTAATTTTTTGCTGAATATCGGTCCGGGGCCCGACGGGGACTGGAACCCCACTGCCTATAGCCGCTTAAAAGAGATCGGGGCCTGGATGAAAGTCAACGGGGAAGCGATCTACCAATCACAACCCATGGCTCCCTATTCCAGGGATAATATTTATTACACGAAGGCAAAGGATGGTAAAACATTTTATGCATTTTATTTGTCAGAAACTGATACAGTAGTCCTCCCCGGGAAAGTGCTGTTAAAAGATATGATAATTGATAAGGGAAGTACTGTATCTATGCTGGGAGTCGCCGGCAAACTGAAGTGGAATGCAGAGAATGGCAATACGGCCATCCTTATTCCTTCTGCCCTTGCCTCCCGATTAAATGGCCGGTATGCTGTTGTATTCAAAGTGCAGCGTCCAAAGTAAATTTACTTTTTCAACACAGGGGCGTGAAGAGCATAGCGCTTTACGGCAATGACCTCTGTGCAATTCTGTGTTCTCTGTATCGCTGTGTTGAAACGTAAGGGGAAAACTATCTGGATTTTTTCTCGAACATCAGTTCTTTCACTTTTTCTTTGTCTTCTTTTTCCCTTTTCAGGTCGAACATAGTGCCGAAGACATGATCCCATAAAGTGGAACTGACACCATACCCATTATGTTCATTCTTGTAATGATGCAGGTGATGATTCCTCCAAAGCGGTTTCATCCATTTAAAAGGCGGGTTCCAGGCATGGATGGCGTAGTGCATCGTTCCATACATCAGGTAACCAAAAACAAAACCCGGGAAGAACAACAGTACGTTGGTCCCCATAATGAGATACATCAACCCGAACAGAGTAGAGGATATGATCAGGCTTGGCACGGGCGGCATGAAGAGTCGTTGCCGGTCGCGCGGAAAATGATGATGATTGCCGTGCAGTATATAAACAAATTTCTTAGTTCTTTCGGATCTCGCTTCCAGGTGAAAAATATACCGGTGGGCCACGTATTCAAACAAACTCCAAAAAAGCATTCCTCCGAGGAAGGTCAGCAATACCCGGTATACGCCGTAATTATAACGGGTAGCGCCGAGGTAAATCATGTAACCGAGAATTGGAATATACATTCCCCAGATCACCAGGGGGTGGGTCTTGGTCAGCATTTCCAGAAAACCATTCTTAAAAAGGCGGGCCTGGCCTTTATTATGAATTTTTTCGAATTGCATGGCGCAAAGATAGTAAAAGGCAAGTGGGGAGCAGTGTGTAGGGTATAAGGAATTTCAAAGATTTAATTCTGTTTCAAAAGCTGGTCAACTGTTTGAAAATGATAGCCTTTTGCCTTGAGATATTTTATCAGTCCGGGCAACCGGTCGTAGAATTTATCGGTTCGCTGGAGCACAGTACCAATATGAAATAACAACAGGAATCCGTTCAACCCGGCCGGTTGGGTTTGTTCATATTTTATGATCGAACTGTAAATTTCTTTGCTGCTACGATAATTCTTGTCCGTGGTGATTGTATAATCGGCATTGCTCAGGGTGCCGGGTGTATAATTAACCAGTTGTATTTTCAATTCCTTGGTCCATGCAGCGATGCTGTCATTATACCATTCATAAGGAGGCAGGAACCAGGCGGCTTCTTTTCCGGCAATCCCCAACCTTGCCATCGAGGCATAGTTATCGCCAAGGTCAAAGCTGAATTCCCGTTTATTCACCAATAAACTGTCCCTTTTATTCCAGTCGCAATAGAGTAAATGCTGATCGGAATGAGGCCCCAGGTAATGCTTATCTTTTTTAAGACCGGTGATGATCTTTAAAAAACCCGGGTTGCGGTAAAAGCGCCCGGTAAAGAAGAAAGATGCTTTTATTTTTTCTTTTCTCAACGTTTCTGCGATAAAATTTCCCCCGTCTGCAAATTCATCTCCTGTAAAAACCAATGCTATATTTTTCTTTGTGCTATCCCCCCGTACAATTGCTCCATGGCTGTACAAAAAACTTTTATGGATGTTTTGATAAGTTCCCGCCCGGATGACCCGGTCGGACGGGGATGCAGGAGTGGCCGCTTCTTTCGCTGCCAGCAAATAGATCAGTGAAGCCGTTCCGTCCATCGTAGGTTCGTTCGTGCTGTAATCGCCATAATCATCATGGTATACGGCAAGCCCACTCTGAAAGGCTGCATACTTGTCTGGTTTATACAATTTGATCCCGATAAGGTTTTTATAGATACTGCCATAAACAGGTCCATCCACCAAACCGCCGTCGATGGGATAATTCTTTAAATGGGTAAAGGCAGAATGAGGGTCTGTCGGTGTATCGCCCCATGCGGGCAAGCCATAGACCATGCTGGTACCCCATGGATTGCAGCCGAACAACCAATCAAAATTGGCCTGTTCGAGTTCTGCAAAAGTTTTGTCGCCCGTTAGCTGCTGATACCAGTAACACTGGATCGCAAAAGAAACAGTGAGGTTATTACTGCACCAGATAAAGGGGATGCCGCGATAAAAAGCATTGTTTTTTGCTTTGTTCCAGACTTTTTCGATCCCTTCCCTGTAATAAGAAATAATCGTATCTCTTCTTCTGTCCCTTAATTGTTTCGCCAATTCATAATGACCCATATTGATGAAGGGATACCATTGATAATGTTTCGCCGTATCCGTACCCAGCCAGGGGGTAATCTTTTCCTGTTTTGCATAGTGGAGGGCCTCCGCCAGGTAGTACCCACTATCACCGCTTCCTTTGTGATGATTCACCATTTCGTGAATAACTGCTGTTGCCAGCTCCATATCATCTGTCCAGTTATCTTCCGCATAGATATAGGATGATCGTACGGAAGTTGTTTGGGTTACTCCGGTTTTTTTCGATCCAAAATGATAGGCTGAAAATGCCTTGTCATAATAACCCTTTCTTTTATCAGTTTTTCTGAAAACACTGTCGGTATCGAAAAGATATTGTCCCAATGCAAATACACTGGCAAATTTTCCAGCCGTAGATGAGGTCCCCGTTGTGTTATTCATGAATTTTCCCCTTTGTTGGGGTTCGCCCGATAAAAAATATACAGGCCGCTCATATCCCTTTCCATAAAAACTATCTTCCTTCGGTATCCTCATCCCCTGGTGATCACGATCATCTCCTACCTGGTTGAACATCCAGTCATCCTTGGGGTACATTTTCAATAACCAATCCAATCCCCATTTTGCCTCGTCCAGCACATCGGGTATTCCATTTTTCCCATCCAGTCCATTGGCCAGCTTTTCATCAGCAAATACTTTTGGAAAATCCCGGTAGGCCATCAGCAAATGATAAGTGGCATTGGCAGAAGTGGCCGCATACTGGAGATAATCGGACGCATCATGCCAGCCACCGACCACATCAATATGCGTACTGTCTTTTATTCCGGCTTTTTCACCATAAAGAATATAGCCATCGTGAGTATGACAACTGTCTTTCAAAAAAGGATTGAAGCCGCTGCGTTGCTGCCGCATGTAGCGCAGGCAAAAATCCGCAGCCCCTTTGTAAACATCATTACCGATCTCAAACTCAGGAGATCTTGCTCCACCGGCTTCTAAATAATACCGACCAGGTTTTTTAAAGTAAGAAAAATTCAACCGGTAGGATTGTGTGAAAGGACCATAAGCACTGAAAGCTTTTCCTTCACCAGTTGCCATAATTTTATGGGTACGGGTTTCCATCAATTGCCATCGGATTGTGGATGGCTGACGGTAGACTGCCGACTGATTCCTGGTGCACCACACTGCTACCTTCACCCCATTTGGCGTGTAGCCCAGCTGGTTGATCCGTATCCAGCACTGAGGATCCTCCTGTTGCAGAAAAGTCATGACCGGGACAAAAAGGATGAGCAGCCTTTTTTTCATCCCCTTAATTTACAAACAAGCCGTTAACTTAGCGGCTCTTTAATTTGCCCGTTATGAAGCTGGTCACTTACATAAAGGAAGAGAGGGAACAACTGGGTGTGCTGATCAATGACATGATCTATGACATGGAGTTACTTCATCCTGATCTCCCGAGCAGCATGAGTATGTTCCTGAATTATTGGGAAGATTCTTTCCCGGTTGCACAGGCCGGTGAGCTAATGCTCAGAGAAGGTACAAGGACCAGTCCAGGCGCGGTTCCATTGAAAGAAGTGCAGTTGCTGGCACCGGTGCCTTTTCCCGGTTCCTGCCGCGATGGGTATGCCTTCCACCAGCATGTGGCCGCAGCCCGGAGGAACCGTAAGGTGGATATGATACCGGAGTTTGACCAGTATCCTGTTTTTTATTTCACGAATCATCACGGCATACAGGGTCCAGGGCCGGTTATGTGTATGCCGGATCATTTTCATAAACTGGATTTTGAGCTTGAAGTGGCCATTGTAATATCAAAGCTTGGGAGAAATATTCCGGCTGAAGAGGCTGATGAATATATAGGTGGTTTAATGATCATGAATGACCTGAGTGCACGCACTTTACAAATGGAAGAAAA
>CAYSIU010000079.1:0-8875 GCA_964431095.1 uncultured Chitinophaga sp.
TGAAAAGAAAACAACCCAATAAAGAGCGCAGCTCCAGTTCCGTCATTTGACTGCCGCATTCTTTCATTTCATCTATCATGCTGTTATGGATGTTGAGTGCTTCAAGCTGGTGCTGTGCATAAAAGCTTTCTTCCACATTATGTCCCCATTTTCTCTCTCCCAGGAATGATTCGGTTCCAGCAATGATTCGCAGCAATGTGGACTTTCCCTTGCCATTGGCACCGATGAGCGCAATCTTATCACCCCGGTTGATCTCGGCAAATGAGTTTTCAAGAATGACATTCTCACCAAAAGTTTTTGAAACATGTTTGAGATCGACAAGGACCTTCCCGGGCGTTTTGTCTACCCGGAAATTCAGGCGGATCGACGGGCGCTCCAGTCTGGCGTCTTCGATCCTTTCAAGCTTTTCCAGTTTTTTGATGAGGCTCTGTGCCATTGCGGCCTTGCTTGCCTTTGCCCTGAACCGGTCTACCAACCGCTGTTGTTGCCGGATATAATCCCGCTGGTTCTCATATGCTTTTTGCTGCTGTTCGATACGGATAGCTTTTTCTTTTTCATAGAATGTATAATTACCCGTATAGAAATGCAATTGTTGCTGGTATAATTCCACGATTTTTGTCACCATCCGGTTCAGGAAATATTTATCATGACTGACGATGACCACGGCCCCGGGGTAGTGCTGCAGGTACTTCTCCAGCCATTCAATGGAAGGAAGATCAAGATGGTTGGTGGGTTCATCCAGCAACAGGAGATCCGGCTGCTGCAGGATCATTTTAGCCAGCAAGACCCGCATCCGCCAGCCGCCGCTGAATTCTTTATAGGGTCTTTGAAGTTCGGCGTTGGAGAACCCCAGGCCCTGTAATACTTCTTCGGTCCGATGATGTATGGCATACCCACCCAGCGTTTCTAATTCATGTAATTTTTCTGTATAGGCATTCAATAAGACCTCCCCTTGTCTTGAAACCGGGGAGGGATTGTGGTTTTCTTTTTCAATTGTATGCCCGAGTTCTTCAATTTCTTTTTCCAGCCGCAGGATTTTTTCAAAAGCGCCCAGTGCCACCTTCAAAATGGAATCGCCGCTGTCAAAACTTAGCAAGTCCTGGTGCAGGTAGCCGATCGTCGAAACCCGGCTTCTTTCCACCGTTCCTTTTGAGGGCGTGTATTCTCCGGCCAATATTTTCAAGAGGGTGGATTTACCGGTTCCATTGTAACCGATGAGCCCGATCCTTTCGCCGGGTTGTATATGCCAGGTGGCGTCCTCTACGATCACCCGGGCGCCAAATTCAAACGTTATATTCTGTATTCCTGCCAGCATAGGAATTTCACAATGGTATAGGTCAAATAGGTCGTTGCCCGTTTTTTCCGGGTTTTTAAAAGAAAAAGACTGGCAAAAATAACACAAAGCTGTGCAGTGAGCAGTTGCAGCTCGCTATCTTTGCAAGGCCTTGCAGGTAAAGCAGACAAAAGATAGCCAGTCATCTGAGTACCATGAAAAAAATCAGCTGTGTGTTACTGCTGCTGGGGTTATTCAATGCCCCATTCGCTCAAAACAGTAATTTATCGAACCGGTATACGCTCAACGGGTATATCCGGGACAGCCTTTCGGGTGAATCCATCATTGGCGCCAACATCAGCATCAACGACCAGTCGAAAGGCGTGGCCAGTAACCAGTATGGCTTTTATTCCATTACACTTGATAAAGGAGTCTATACGATCAGTATTTCGCACGTTTCTTATTTAGGGAAATCTTTAGTGATTACGCTCGATAGTAACCGGTCCACGAATATTGAATTGGTCTCAAAATCATCCCTTATCAATGAAGTGAGGGTGTACAGCAGGCGGCGGGATGCAAATGTTAAGAATGCCCAGATGGGAAAGATCGATCTTTCCATGAACCAGATCAGGAATATCCCTGCGTTTATGGGGGAGATTGACCTCCTGAAAGCACTCCAGTTGCTGCCGGGGGTACGCAATGCGGGTGAGGGTAATGCCGGTTTCTATGTTCGGGGCGGCGGACCCGATCAGAATCTCATCATACTCGATGATGCAGTGGTGTATAACCCCGGGCACCTTTTCGGTTTCTTTTCCGTATTCAATGCAGATGCCATCAAAAACGTGTCCTTGATAAAGGGAGGAATGCCCGCCCAGTATGGCGGCAGGCTTTCTTCCGTGGTGGACGTGGTAATGAAGGACGGCAATATGAACAAACTGCAGGTGGAGGGTGGTATCGGGGTTATTGCATCCCGTTTCTCCATACAGGGACCGCTTAAAAAAAATAAAGCTTCTTTTATCATCTCGGCCCGCCGGACCTATGCCGATGCATTGGCCAAACCTTTTATAAAAAAAAGCAGCAGTTTCTATGGCTCTGGATATTTTTTTTACGACCTGAATGCCAAAGTCAATTATCGTTTTTCGGAACGAGACCGGCTGTACCTGAGTGGCTATTTCGGCCGTGATGTGTTTGACTTTGCAAATTCCAAACGCTCTTTCAAAACAAAGATCCCCTGGGGCAATTCAACCGCCACACTCCGCTGGAATCATGTTTTCAACCGTCGTTTATTTGCCAATACTACCGCAGTTTACAATGACTACAAGTTCAAATTCTCGGCCACCCAGGAGAATTTTGAGATCGGTCTTTTTTCGGGGATTAAAGACGGGACACTGAAGACCGACCTCGATTATTATCCTTTACCTGATCATAAATTAAAATTCGGTGGCCTTGTGACTTATCACAAATTCATTCCGAATGTGGCAAGCGGGAGGGAGGACTCCATTGTGTTCAAACCTAATAATGAGAGTATAAAATATGCGGCCGAAACAGCCCTTTACCTGCAGGATGACTGGGAGCCTGGAGAAAAATGGAAGATCAATTACGGAATTCGTTACAGCAGCTTTACTCAGATAGGTCCGTATACCCGGTACATAAGAGATGCCAATGGGAATAAACAGGACAGTATCGTGTACCAAAGTTTCAAGCCCGTAAAATCTTACAGTGGTCTTGAACCGCGCATCACCATACGGTATGCGATCAATGACGAAACTTCCGTCAAAGCGTCTGTTTCGCACAATTACCAGTACATCCACCTGGTCAGCAATTCGGGTAATACACTCCCGACCGACCTGTGGGTGCCCAGCACTTATATTGTACGACCGCAGGTCAGCTGGCTCTACGCTACCGGGCTCTTCAAAAATTTTGCAGATAACAAATACGAAACATCTCTCGAATTCTATTATAAAAGCATGAAGGACCAGCTGGATTACCGCGAAGGTTATACACCCTCCCTTGCCGACCCGGAAGGGGAATTTGTATTCGGTAAAGGCTGGAGCTACGGTGCTGAACTATTCATGAATAAACTGAAAGGACGATGGACCGGCTGGGTGGGTTATACATTGTCGTGGACCTGGAGAAAATTTCCGCAATTGAATGACGGGGAGAAATTCCCTACCCGGTATGACCGACGCCATGACATGGCCGTGGTGATTAATTACGAACGCTTTAAGAAATGGAAATTCGGGACAGTATTTATATACGGCACGGGCAATGCGATCACGCTGCCCGAGCGTTTTTATTTCATAGGCGGAGTGCTCACGCAGGAATACAGCAAGCTGAACCAATACCGGATGAAAGCCTATCACCGGCTTGATCTGTCGGCCACCTATACACCTGTCCCCAAAAAACAAAGAAACGTGAGCAGTAACTGGGTATTCAGCATTTACAATGTTTACAGTCACCTGAACCCTTACTTTATTTATTTTGATCAGCAGGGCAGTGCCGCAAGCGGAACACTGGAAGTAAAGGCCAGACAGGTATCGCTTTTCCCGATCATACCCGCTGCGACCTGGAATTTCAGGTTTTAAAAAAAAGGAGCTTCTGGTGAAGCCCCCTTTTAGTTTCGAAATGAAACTGATTAAAAAAGCGAATTATTGAACTACCAGCTTGGTAATGCTGGAGATCCTGCTGGCTTCATTAAAAACCTTAACAATATAAGTTCCTTTACTGACCAGTCCGGGCAGCCTGATCTCAGCTACCTGTACCTTGTTCTGCACATTCACTTCCTGTGCACTGATCAATTTTCCATCCAGGTCAAAGACCTGTGCCTGGTAGGTACCGGCGGGCTGATTTTCAAAAGATAGTTTTACCAGGCCATTGGTCACCGGGTTAGGATAAACAGTGATACCGTTGACCTCTTTTTCTTCCGCTAAGGGATTATTTTTAGCCGTGATATTTGTTTCAGTGGGTTTTGTTTCTTCTTTTTTCTCCTCATTCTTTCTATCCTTTTTCTTTTTCCCGAAAGCAAGATTCTCATTGGCAAGATCCGATGCATTGAAAACATCAGCACTGGTAGAAACTTTCTCTGACTGAAGGGTGTTCAGATCGAACCGGTAATAACCTACCGTGGATTCAGAACTGGCAATGATCACTTTGCTGCCTTCTTCCACCATGGCCCCGTTCGTACTGAACCCCTGGGGAAGACCTTTAATGGCCCCGAGATAGGTAGCTGCCCGGGTATCGATCGGGATCTTAAAAACATTCCGGTTGGCGGTAATGAGATAAAGATTGCCGGAAGCATCTGCGATCATATCGCCGCCATAACCACTGTGACTGTGTACCGAAACTTTCACATCGGCAGCCGATGCGTCGGAGACTTCGCCCAGATCAGTAATGACGGGGTTTTTGCCCGTGGTAAAACGAAGCAAGTGCCGGCTGTCATTTGTCAGGGCATAACCGTTGCCATCAGACGCAATTACCATACGGGTGATCTGATTGGGAGCATCGCCCATTCCGGTCACGATCCCGAAAGGTTCGTCCTCGAAGTAGTAGATCTTATTTGACTTCAGGTCAATGTACCGGAGCTGGTTGATCCCCATGGGCGTGTAATAAAGTCGCTCATGTTTTTTATCATAGGCCATGGCTGCAGAGTTGGTGGCAAAGGGTTTGTCACTCTGGAATCTCTCCTGGGCTATTTTAGTAATAAAGACCTGCCGGCCATTATTATCAGTTCTTACAGTAACAATTTTGTTATCGGGGTCTATTTTATAGACCTGCATATTTTTTTCGATAGCCCCGTTCAGTTCCTGGTCAAGATTGATCACTTTCCGGCCGGAAGCAACGGAACCTTTAGCCTGAGCAACAGGATTCTTTTGCACCGGCTTGCCTGTGCGGGCATTCAGGGCTTCCACATCCTGGGTACTGCTGTAAATGGTTTTCAGTGTTTCGCCGGTGGTCATATCCACCAGCCGCACTTCTTTCCAGCTTCTGCCGCCTTTTTCCAAAGCGGTGATCGCGTAGCCTGTGAGTCGTTGTTCTTTTTTCTGGGCATTGATAACTGTAATGAAGAAGCTCATTACAAGCAGGAGTAGAATTCTCTGTTTCATGGCATTTTGGTTTTATCCGATTAAATTACGACATCTTTCGTTGATAACCTCAAATTAATGATGAAAGCGGGCTTTTTTATTTGAGCGGGGAATAACGACTTCCCGGGAGCTGGTGATTGAGCAAAAAAAATGTCCCGGCAGGCGGGACATTTGTAATAATCATTATATGTTACCTATTTGGTAGAATCTTTAGCCGGCATATTATTGTTATTATTCATCGTATTCGCCGACATGGCGTCATTCATCATCTTCATCATATCAGGGAAGCCAATAAAGCCCCAGTGTTCCGATACTTTCCCGTCTTTAAATTTGGAAACCTCGATTGCATCCATACTGCCTTTTTGACCCGCTTTCATCCCCATTCCATCCTTTTTCATAGTCCAGTTTTCTTTTTGCCATTGAAACACATAATCATCGTTTGCGATTTCCTGTGTCGTTTCGTTTTTCATATCACCCATCATATCCATGTACATTTTAAATGTCGCTTTAATGCTGTCTAAACCCACTATATCCCCTTTCATCCCGGAATGATCTACCGCATCGGTATTCATATAATCGCCGATCTTAGTGATATCGCCGGACTCAAACATCTTATTCACGGCCTGGGCAACTTCAAGATTTTTTTTCGCCTTATCCGACATGCCGCCTTCATTTTTCCCCTTGCAGGATGTAATAAGGCCAACACAACCTGCCGCAATGATTAATAGATACTTCTTCATGGTGTTTGTTATTTAAGTTAAAGAATTTGAAACCCGGGGACGGCCATCTATCACTAGCCGGAAGAGTATTTCAAAAGGGGAGGAATCCGGGACAATGGCACAATTTAGGTAAAAAAACTCCGTCAAATACCTATCTGAAAAATTTTTCCCCGGGTAAGCGTAAATACTCGATAGCGATCGCCGGGAATGAAATCAATTCAAAAACAATTAATTTTCAGTCCTCTAAAACCAAAACAATGAGAAAATTATTCATTTCCTTTCTTTTCCTGGGTTTTGCTCTTTTTACAGTTGGCCAGGAAAAGGTTGACCTGACAACCATTAATAAGATCAAAGAAGAAGGTACGAAGAATTCAAAGGTCATGGATTTTGCCTTCCACCTGACCGATGTAAGCGGCCCCCGCCTGACCTCATCTCCCGGTTTTTTCCGGGCCGCCAATTGGGCTAAATCTGAGTTGGAAAAGATGGGATTAGTGAACGCCATGCTCGAACCCTGGGGCGATTTTGGAAGGAGCTGGCAGCAGGATAAATGTTACGTGGCCATGACCTCCCCCTATTATGCCCCATTGATCGCCATTCCCCGGGCATGGACGGGAAGCACGCCGGGTAAAAAAATGGTAACGGGTGGAATCGTTTTAATAAAAGCAAAAGACACCACCGAATTGATGCAATACCAGGGACAGCTCAAGGGCAAGATCGTAATGACCTGGTCGACCACTCAACTCAAACCCTCATTTGAACCGGAAGGAAGGCGTTTTGCCGATTCCACGCTGGAAAAAATGGCTAATGCCAGTCCGGCAGCAGGCGGTAACCGCAACCGCCCACAGATGGATTCTGCGCAGCGGCGCCTGTTCATGAACCGCCAGGCCGTGCAAAGGAAAATGACCGACTTTTTTAACACAGAAAAACCGGCCTTGATACTTTCCATGAACGCCAACGGTTCAGACGGAACAGTGTTTGTAAGCAGTGGTGGTTCTTATGCAAAGGATGCAGTAACCGGTCCCGCATCGGTGATGTTATCCAGCGATGACTACCTGCGGTTGCAGCGTCTCGTTGAGGCCGGTATCCCCGTGGAACTGGAAGCCGATGTAAAAACAAGTTTTTACACGGATGACCTGAAAGGCTACAATGTAGTGGCGGAGATTCCCGGCAGTGATCCCACATTAAAAGAAGAACTGGTCATGCTGGGAGGACATCTCGATTCCTGGCATGCTGCCACCGGGGCGACGGACAACGCCGCAGGTTGCGCGGTGATGCTGGAAGCCATCCGGATCCTGAAAGCGCTGGGCATTCAGCCCCGCCGTACGATCCGGATCGCATTGTGGAGCGGGGAAGAGGAAGGTCTCTTTGGATCACGCAACTATGTTAAAAACCATTTTGCCGATCCCGCCACCATGCAGCTTAAACCGGAACATGCGAAAGTCTCTGCTTATTTCAACCTTGACAACGGCAGTGGTAAGATCAGGGGTGTTTATCTGCAAGGCAACAAAGCAGCCGGCGCTATTTTCAGCGATTGGCTTGTACCTTTTAATGACCTGGGTGCAAAAACCATCACTATCAGCAACACCGGCGGTACCGATCACCTTTCCTTTGATGCGGTGGGGATTCCCGGGTTCCAGTTCATCCAGGATGAATTGGCATATGACACCCGCACCCACCACAGCAATATGGATACTTATGACCACCTGGTAGCCGATGACCTGATGGAGGCGGCTGTGATCGTTGCTTCCTTTGTATATAACACCGCCCAACGGGATGAAAAGATCCCAAGAAAGGAACTTCCAAAGCCTGCGGGTAATCAACAAAGAGGTTTCTGACCCTCCTGCAAAATGGAAATATATTAAAAGCCACCCGCTGGGTGGCTTTTCGTTGGAGCCCAGTACCAGCCGGAATGAAGGCATTCTACGTCCCTTAATTTCTCCGAAAGAAATTGCGGGATAGAAAAATACTCTTTAGTTTTATGCGTTCCTTCCAATGCCTATCTGCGCCATTCGTTCCCACTTTATTATCAGGTTATTATTTCATTCACCATTAAACACCAAAAAAATGGAAAAGTATTTTTTTAAAGATGATGCCGGCGAGCAGGGTCCGTTCAGCCTGGACGAATTAAAAAATAAGAATATCAGCGCCACTACGCCCATTCGGCGGGAAGGAGCGAATGAATGGACAATGGCAGGACAGGTGGATGAATTGAAGGGTATTGTAGCTTCTGGTGCGGCCGCTGTTACTTCACCCACACCGGCAGCCACGGAATCAGTTGCATCAGTCACCCCGGCTGCTGCTGCACCCGTTGCAGCTGCGTCGCCCGCTACCGCTGCACCAAAACCAGCAACTGCAAAAACAAAAAAAGGATCGCCCATGGTATCGTGGGTGCTTTCTTTGCTGGCGCTCGGTGGAATAGGGTATTGGGTTTACCAGGATATGCAGAAGAATAAAAATGCTTCCGGCGTAACGGTTACGACAGGAACCACTGCGGTCAATAAACCCGATACGGCTTCCTCTCATACGGTAACAACCACCACCACTCCGACTACTACTCCGACCAGTACTACAGCAACGAAGGATACATTGACCAGCACTACTACAACCACAGGGCCTTCTTTCAGCGATACATCAACCAAAACCTCTACCCAGCCAGCAACCACCACAACAGTTACAAACACGAACGATCAGGATGCAAGCAAAAAAGCAGCCGAGGCAAAGAAAAAAGCCGATGAAGACAAGAAGAAACAATTAGCGATGGATGCCAGGAAGAAGGATGACGAAAAGAAAAAACAAATGGC
>CAYSIU010000080.1:0-8788 GCA_964431095.1 uncultured Chitinophaga sp.
TTTCCAGCAGATCTTTCAGTGCGTTTCGACAAGTTTTTCTCCCCTGGTTGAAAGCCGTTTTAACCAACCGGAAAAAATCTTTCTCGCTTTTCATTGTCAGTCTCTTTGACGTGGGCAATAATCTTATCACCCCACTTTTCACTTTGGGTGGAGGCTGGAAACATTGCGGCGGAACGTCAAACAAATATTCCACATCAAAGAAAGCCTGCACCAGCACACTGGTCACTCCATACACCTTACTGCCTTCCTTTGCTGACACCCGTTGCGCTACCTCTTTCTGGAACATTCCGACCATGCACGCTACCTGTTCTTTCCATTCGAGGATCTTAAAAAGTATCTGCGTAGAAATATTATAAGGAAAATTACCTATCACCGTGAATTTTCCCTCGAAGGGCTTTTCCATATCAAGGAAGTCCTGGTGAATGATTTTGTTCTGCAAAAGAGGATAATTTGCCAGAAGGTAGTCTACTTTTTCATGGTCGAGCTCCACGGCTTTAAAATCAATACCGTCGATCTGCAGGAGATATTTTGTTAACGCACCGCCACCGGGACCTACTTCCAGCAGTTGAGTAAACGGGTATTGCCGTAAAGAGGAGATGATCTTGCGGCTGATATTCTCGTCTTTCAAAAAATGCTGACCCAGTGATTTTTTCAGCGTGTGCATGGCTGCAAAAATAGCCTTTCGCCGACTCCCTGCCGTACACAAAAAAATACCCCCGCACAATATGCAGGGGTATCCATAAATTGTTTTTCTATTAACGGACCAGCATGATCTTCTGGTTGAAAATATCATCGCCTACCAGGATCACTGCCGTGTAAACGCCCGCCGGTTTTTGAACCAGATCATCGAGACTGATCTGGTTAAATCCTTTATGGACCGTTCTTTTCAGTGACCGCACCAGTTGGCCGTTAAAATCATAGATATATACCTGCACCCCATTATCAGTCGCGGCATTCACTTCGAGTTGCAGTATATCCCGCGCCGGAACCGGGTATATAACGACGCTGGTAACTCCAGCGGTCTTTAATGATAGTTTTATAACAGGACTGTATTGATAAGCGGTGCCGTTTTCCTGGAGCCTGATCCTGTAAAAAATTGACTGTCCGGCCAGGTCTCCGACGGGATCGATATAGGAATAATAAGCTACGGCGTCATGCGACGACTGTGCCTCTACCCTGCCAACCGTAGTAAAATGAATACCATCCGTGCTTCTTTCCACGTCAAAGTAATTCACCACGTAATTATTCAATACCTTCCAATCGAGCCTGACCGTTGAGCCAGCAACTGCACCGTTAAAATCAATAAGATTTTTATCAAGGACTACGCAACCCACTAACCGGTATATCTGTATCGTATCCGAAGCATACACCGAACATCCCACTTGCAAATACTGTTTTACTATATAAACTCCCGGTGTGTCAACAAAGATTGAGGTCCCGGTGGTGGGTCCTACGATATGACCGTTGGTCGTTGACCATTGATAGGTTGAAGTCGCCAATGGGTTCGTCACATATATCTGGGCAATGCTTCCGGTATCGCATATATAAGGTGTCTGGGTGGCTACGTGCACCCTTGGAGCCAGGAACAGGTCGGTGGGGGCTATAAAATCTTTTAATTCTGCTGTAAAGGATGCAGAGGCCCTGGTTTTTACCACCATCCGGTTAAAAGGTGTACCGCAAACGTCGCCTCCCAGCAGGTTTGCAGGATCCAGTCCCAGTTTGGTCAGGTTCACAGAGAATTCCATGAACTGGTCTTTCAGATAAGTGGTAGCAAGACTATTATTCTGCAAAACCACCCGGAAAGGTCCGGCCCATGTATTGGCAACGGATCCAAGACCGGTATAAAAAGCGCCAACTGTCTTTGGTAAAATACTGGCATAGCCAAAAGTTGCTCCGGATCCGGCTCCGTCAAATTGACCACTCCAGTTAAATGCAACGGGTATCACCGTTTGCCAGGTGGTACTGCTGACCCAGATGCGGGCTTCTATGTTGGTCAGAGTGGAGCTTTGATATTGAGCTGAAAATATGATGTCACCCGGGGTGAGAATGTTACCTGCTGCGTCAAAGGTCCAGCTGGTATGACCCGCGTCGGGTCCATAACCATACCATCTGTGCGATACCCTGTCATAATTGATATCGGTCTGGTACATTTCAAAATCGAAATACCGGTCGCCCGTTGTATTATCGAGTGATATTCCTCCGAACATCCATAAGGAGTCGGTCGGGTTGGGACCTGCTCTCCTGACATGCATGAACATATCCAGGATATCATTTTTGTCAGGAATGGATTGAATACCTCCTGACCAGAAGGCGGGGCTCATTCCGTTTTTATCAGCGCCCGAAGTAAACACCGTGGTATCATTACCGTGATAGTCCCTGACAAATAAAGCATCCAGCCAGAGGCGGTTATTGACAATGGAGTAGGACGGCCGGTTCATCGTACGGTAAAAAGAACTCATCCGTTTTGGCCATGGAGAAACATCTGCCAGGTAGCCGGCTACAATGGCTGCGGACCCGGTAGTATCAATGACGGATTTACCGGACGTATCCGTAGCAACCATGTTGAACCAGTCGTCGTTACCGGTCTGCACCAGTCCGTTAAAGTAATTCGCTCTGAGGTCTCCGTCTACGCCAAATCTTGCTTTAATAATCGGGGTGGTGATCTGCGTAGCTGCGAAAATGGGGCCTGCCAAAAACAGCAAAAGTAGAAACCGCTTCATAGGCCAGATTTTTAGGATCTACAATATCTTGGCATCAGGCAGATGAAACAATTACGCAATCATTTCTTCCGCCTCATCTATCTCCTGAAAACCTTTAGTGCTGTATGATATGGATGGTCTCTACATCAGAGAACACGAGACCACCGCCTACCATGGAAGCAACGACCCGGTAACTCACAAAACCGGGAGAAACATTGTCTTCTCCGCATCTGTAAGAACGGGCGGAAGTACATGGCACTGATCCTACTTCCTGCCATTCCGCATAAGGATCCAGAGGGTCTTCATAGGTCCTGATAAGCGAAAATCCGTTCACATACGCTACTGTAGCGCTGGTTGTCCAGGTTACCATTACACCTCTTGCTTCCCTGTGGCCATGAATAGAAGTAAAAACCGGGTCAATGGCTTTAGCCGCCTTCATCCCGTCAAATGCATGAACTCCTTGTGGAAATGTCCTCGCTGCTGTGGTAAGCACAATGAAAAAAGCAACACAAATCAGGATTTTTGTTTTCATAAGGTAGATTTTGTATCCCAAACCTACACAATAATAAAGCGGGTAGCAAAGTAGTTATGCATGGATTTTTTACAGCAATTGCTGCTTTAATCATCATCCGGGGAATCCCTATTTTTTCAGGAGTTTGTACTAATAGAAAAAGAAAAAACCTCCCCGGTAAAGGGGAGGTCTGCAGGAAATACTGTGAAACGGGGAGGTTCCCTTACGTAAGATGCCGGTTACTGCTTAATACATTTTTCAACGGTAATTACCTGCCCATCACTGCCGGTGATTTGAACAGAATACAATTGAGGGGCCCAGGCCCTGGTGTTGATATGGATCTCGTTCATACCCACGGAAACAGGTTTTATTTGCCTGTACATCACCTGTCCCTGTATATTGGTTACTGCAACAATGAGATGATCATTCCTTGATGCGGAAATTTTAAGGTACAGCACATCCTTCACCGGGTTAGGGTACATCGCCACAATAAACGAATTGAAATCATAGACGATATTGATGATCTTACTATAGACCACTTTGCCGGTGATGGTCACCTCCCGGATGCGGTAATAATTGTTACCGATATTGGGCGATATGTCAATAAATGAATAGGGTGGTCCTCCGGTAACACGGCCAATGACCGTAAAGGAAGAATTTGTGAGTGATTTTTCCACTTCAAAATAATCATGATCCTGGCTGTTCGTGCTTTCCCAGTCCAGGCGGATCGTGCGATCCACCTGTAAACGGCCATTGAATGATATAAACTCCACGGGAAGGGTCAGTAAAGTTTTATAAGTAAGCCGCAATACCCGGCCTCCATTTTGAGTGGATTGGCTCCCGCCGCTAAATCCTCCTGTAGGTCCCGACGTGGATCCGGAACTATCCGTTATTGCCCAGAATTGACCACTGTTGGGGGCAGGGTTCAATGCGATATCTCTGATCCGCCACCCGTGCAGAAGTGGCAACGTATCTACGTTGTTTACGGTAGCAGTGCTGTCAATAAAATCCCCATTGGCATTTAATTTCAGACGATATAGACCATATTTCAGCGATGTTACCAGTAAAGAATTCTTCCAGCCGGGTATATTTCCTGAATAAAAATCGATGCTGGAAGGCGCTACGGTCGGCCACGTGAAAATATTCCCTGTATTCAATACCTGGATCTGCGCAGGTGTCCAGTTAAAGAATTCAAATATGGGCCGCGTAAAATTGCCGGTATTTTCTGAAAAAGTTTGTTCATCAATCAAGGATTGGTTGGCCAGGATATCATTGGTGGTAAATCCATTTGTGAGGTTATCATAGGTGTTATAATTATTATCCGCCATTCCTGTCACCTTTGGCCAGCCGTAATTATTCCCCGCTTGTATAATATTGACTTCATCGCCCGACCGGTCACCGTGCTCCGAACTGTAGAGGCGCCAGGTTCCGTTCACTTTACCCCATACCAGTCCCTGCGCATTCCTGTGACCATAACTGTACACAGGAGTCGGGAGACTAGTATAAACAGAATGGGTGAATGGATTGTCGTTGGGGATCCATTGTCGCCAGGTATTATAATCATGTGTAACGCCATACGATGCGTCCCCATCAGGTTCTGTATTCAGGCGCAGCACTTTTCCTTCACAAGTATCTTTCAATTGGGCATTATTGGTCCGGGTTGTGTTATTAAACTGACCGGCGCCCATATCACCAATAGTGTAGTATAGTTTATAAGTGGGTGTTCCCGATCCTTCGGGTACCGGGCCGATGGTTAATCGTCCCGAATTGTGGTCATTACTACCCGACAAATTTGATATAACAGTATCCAAAATCACCAATGTGTCTTTATGCGGAATACTTGTTGGATTTCCTGCATTGGCTGCATAATAAAAACGACATCGTACGATTTTCGATCGGAAGATACAAGGCGATGCAGGGCTGGCAGGACAGGTTCCCTGGTACACATAAGCGATATACACCCATTGCTTGGTCGAGTCCGTTTTAAATTGCGGGTGGATCGCAAGACCTTCTAACCCGCCCTGGGGCCAGGTTCCTACGGTACGGTCAAATGTGGGCCCGGGGTTTCCATTACCGCCGAGAGGCAATTTCAGTATCTGCTGAGGGGCTACATTGAGCTGGGATTGTGTTCTTGTAGAGCTGATGCGGAGTACCCGGTATCCTCTTGCTTCGGTGATCCATAATGAATCATCCGGACCATAGGTTATTTCCCATGGGTAACCCAGGTTTTTGGCCACCGTATCCATGTTGAATAATGTGATTGTCGAATCGGTAACCGCAGGGCTGCCGGGGTCTGTCACGCAGATATTATAATCCGCATTACTTGTAAAAGTGCTGCCGCTGGCAGTATTAGAGTACACCCGTACATAATACGTGTTCCCGATCGTTAGTCCTGATGCGGTGATAGAAGTACCGGCCGAACAGCTTAATGATGTCAGCGAACCGCAGGTCCCGGAAAGAAGCTGAAGCCGCACATTGGCGCTGATACTGGAACCAAGGCTACTCAACGTTATCGTGGGATTGGTTTTGGTGGCAATAAACTTATACCAGGTATCATATTTGACGGTACCTGCACAATTGGGAGCCCCGACGCTGGTGGTCGCATTCTGCAGCCAGCCGTAGGAATTAAGACAGGAAGTACTTGTAGGTAAGTCAATTGCGTTGGCACAATCATCATTGGAAGGCGCCATCGTTGTTGTAAAAGTAACGGTGAACGCAGAGCCAGCTGAACTCGATAAAGCCCCTGTTACATAGGAATATATACGCACATAATAGGTGCTGCCATTGGTGAGGCCATTGACAACAAGGGGGCCAAATACACCATTGACACAGGCCATAGACGTCAGACCCGCACAGCTTCCTGAAAAAAGCTGCATAATAGCGCCTGAATTATTCAGATCGGTACCTATTGACGAAAGTGTCAGTGTTGCAACACCTGATACAGTCGCCACAAACTTATACCATACATCATCATCCGGGTTGCCCACTGCGCAACCAACCGGGATTCCGCCGCTGGCAGTAGCGGCCCAAACCGTCCCGGCGGAAGGCGTGCCGGCAGTGAGGGTGGTTGCTGCTGCACAATTGTCATTAGAGGGTTGGGCTGAAAGTTTTGCAGAAAAGAAGAAAGAACCTATTAATAATAAATAGGCACAACGGGTGGCCGGTCTTTTCATACTGTTTGGATTTACAATGTGCTAAGTTAGCGCAAAAGTTCAAAATAACCCGAGTGTTTTTACTGAAGCTTTGACGGTAAAAATCCTGCTGACAATCAAGCACAAATGCTATTGCCGTTCATAAGCAGATATCCTTATTTTGTAGAGAATCTAATGTCCATTCAAACCATCCGATGTCCACTCCTATGAGACCATATCTGCAAGATTTGTGTTCTGTAAAGAAGCTTGCTTCCTGGGTTCTCTTTTTCCTTATCTCTCTTCGCGTATTTGCTGATTCACCTCCGGGTAACGATGATTGTTCAGGCGCTACTTCACTGACTTCCAGTACCTCCTGTAATAATATCCAGTACAATATGAAAAATGCCACGGCCAGCTCGGGCATTTCTGTAGGTTGTGCCTCCGGCGGAACCCATTACGACGTGTGGTTCAGCTTTTCCGCGGCAAGTACATCGGAAACGGTAACGATCAGTAGCCTGGAGTCTAATTTCACCAATCCTGAATTACAATTATTTTCCGGCTCCTGCGGATCCCTTACTTCCATAACATGTGGCACCACCACACTTACAGCAACCGGTCTGACCATTGGAGCCACGTATTATATTCGTGTTTCCAATATTGGCTCATTCATCTCCAGCAACGGGCATTTTAATATTTGCGTGACCCATCCTCCGGCGGTTCCGTCAAATGACAATTGCTCCAGTGCGACCACCCTTACTTCTGGCACATCCTGTAGCAGCATAACCTCCAATATTTATTACGCTACGAACTCTTCACCAACAGGTGCCTGTGGGAGCGCCACGTCTACGACTACCTATGATGTTTGGTTTAAGTTCCAGGCAGCTGCGACCACACAAACTGTAACATTGAGCAACCTGGGGTCAAGACTTAGTTCTTCCTCTACCTATATGGAAATGCTGAGCGGTACCTGCGGCAGCCTTACCTCGTTAGCCTGCCAGAGCGCTTCTTCAAGGATGACGGTATCCGGTCTCACCATTGGTACTTATTACTATGTCAGGGTGTATGTAGTGCTGAACCCCACCGGTGGATCGAGCAGTAACTGGAATTTTGATATCTGCGTTCAACAGCCTCCTGCGAATGATGATTGTTCCGGTGCCATTACACTTACTTCGGCTGCCTCTTGCTCGAATACAGCCGGTACGCTGGACCTGGCCACGGCAAATGCAGCAACGCCTTTAGGTTGTTTTGTTGCAGGAACCTATTATGATGTTTGGTACAAATTTGTGGCAACGGCTGTCACACACACTATCACTTTAAGCAGCCTTGGATCAAATTTTACGGCCCCCAGGATCCAGATCTACAGCGGCACCTGTGGCGCACTCGTTTCAGTGGGTTGCTCTGCAACCACCACTCTTACCCAGGGAGGTCTGACAATCGGCACAACGTATTATGTGAGGATCGCCAACTTTGGTTCCAATCCTTCCGGTACGGGCTCCGTGGCTAACTTCAATATCTGTATCACGGCTGCAGCCGCACCCCCGGCTAATGATGCATGTACCGGAGCTGTTAGCCTGACAAGCAGTACCACCTGCTCCAATGTCAGTGGCACCTTGATAAACGCAACAGCTACGGGAGGATTACCAGCGTGTGGAAATGCTTTATCGCCTGAAGTCTGGTATAGTTTTGTTGCTCAATCGGCCTACCCGGTTATAACCTTATCAAGTATCGGCGCCAATTTATTGTCTGCCAGCCCGAGAATACAATTATTTTCCGGCACATGCGGTTCACTGTCTTCTCTTGCCTGTTATACAGTATCGGCCTCCCCGGCTTCTTTGAATACCGCCACAACACCCGGCGGTGCCGGCCTGACGGTGGGTAATACTTATTATATCAGGATTACCACGAACTCACTGGTTGCACCTGTTTCCTCGGGTACTTATACTTTCAATATTTGTATCACCCATCCTATCGGTGCCGCAATGGATTATGCAAAAAGTTACGTGAATATCACTGATGGAACTGTCGGTGGCACTATTAATACAGGCGATGTTCTGGAAATCAGGGCCACACTGGTGATCGAGCAAAATGGTTCCCCGCTTGCTCACCGGGCCATTGACAGTGTTGCCTTTTACGACACTTTACATGCGTGTAAAGGTTTACACTATGTACCTGGCCACATTTCGCTTCGTACCGATGAGGGGAAATTATATAAGAGTTATACCGATGCTTATGATGCAGATGCAGGATGGTACTCAACAGGAGGTGCCGGTACAGACACCACCATCCGTATCAATATGGGTGCAGGTGCCACCAATACAGTCCGGGGTAAATTGCGAAGCAGTTCTTATCCGTCATTCTATAACAGCACCTGTATCATCATGGCCACTTAACGTGTTACGGTCAATGCAGCCAACGACATAGCCATCAACTTTGGTGTCGGAAAGTTT
>CAYSIU010000081.1:0-2973 GCA_964431095.1 uncultured Chitinophaga sp.
TACCAACAGCACCACGGTTTAAACGGTTGTCGCAACCATCGGCAGCTGCTTTGCCAGGGATAGTGTAACTGTTACAACCATTCCTTACCCCGCCGCGAACGCAGGAAATAATGTGAATATTTGCTACAACACGTCCGGACGATTAAATGCAAGTATTGGTGGCAGTTCATTTAACTGGTCACCGATTGCTTATTTAAACAACCCCAATATTCTTAATCCTATTGTCACCCCGCCACGTACCACGCAATATGTTTTATCAGTTTACGATACAGTGGGCTGTCCCAAACCCGGTCGCGATACGGTGCTCGTCATCGTACAGCCGAAAATCAGGGCGAATGCGGGAAAGGATACTGTGGTGGTGATGAATCAACCTCTGCAATTTATTGGAAGCGGCGGTGTGGTTTATTCGTGGAGCCCGCCCACCGGGCTTAACAACACGGGCATTTACAATCCCATCGGTATTTATGGTCCCGAGATCGACAGCGTGCGGTACAAAATGATCGTAGCCGATTCGATAGGATGTATCGACTCTGCTTATGTCACAGTAAAAGTCTTCAAAACGGGTCCCTATGTCTTTGTCCCCACTGCTTTTACTCCCAATGGCGATGGGTTGAATGATGTGATCCGCCCGATCGCCGTCGGTATCCAGCGGATCAACTATTTCAGCATCTATAATCGCTGGGGCCAACTGGTATTCACTACCACCGTAAACCGAAAGGGCTGGGATGGCAAAGTGAACGGCAGGACGCAGGCCAGCGGCGTATTTGTTTGGATGGTCAGCGCGGTGGATTATACCGGCAAATCTCTTTTCCTCAAAGGCACAGTCACATTAATACGTTGACAAGTTTATAAGTTGATAGGTTGAAAAGGATAAACGGGTTATCTTGTAAATTTATCAACTGTTCTCCATGGGAAAAATCGTTTTCATCAGCGGGGCCACGGCAGGCTTTGGGGAAGCCTGCGCTTATAAATTCGCCTCTCATGGCTATGATTGCATTATCAACGGGCGAAGGACGGGTCGTTTGCAGCACCTCGCGGAAGAGATCGGGAATAAATACAACGTGGCCGTACTCTCTTTGCCCTTCGATGTGAGGAATGAAAAAGCAGTATTTGAATCCGTCAATACGCTTCCGGATGAATGGAAGGCGATTGATATACTGATCAATAATGCCGGGCTGGCCCTGGGTCGTGATTATTTCGAAGAAGGGAACCTGGACGACTGGAACACGATGATAGATACCAACGTAAAGGGATTTCTCTACGTAGCCAAAGCAATCGCACAGATCATGGTTAAGAATGGCCGCGGGCATATCATCAATTTGGGATCCATCGCAGGCAAAGAAGTATATGAAAAAGGAAATGTGTATTGCGCCAGTAAGTTTGCGGTAGATGCGCTTAACCAGGCCATGCGGATCGATCTGCTCCGGCACGGTATAAAGGTCACGGCCATTAACCCGGGTGCGGCGGAGACGGAATTTTCCCTTGTACGTTTTAAAGGCGATGAAGCCACTGCCAAAAAAATCTATGATGGACTGAAACCGTTGACAGCAGAGGATATTGCCGGGGTAATCTATTACTGTTCAAGCCTGCCGGAGCATGTTTGTATCAATGATCTTTCTATTACCTGCGTGCAGCAGGCAAATACTATTTATTTTAACCGTCAACCGTCCTGACAATCAACAATGCAGGAAACGAATGAGGTTTTTCACTTAACTTTCGGGTAATCCCGGTTCCGGTCATCTGTTTTGACCCGGGAAGAACCGTAATTTCCCTGCGAAAATGTACCTGTAGGAAAAAATTTCTTTTTCAAAATTGAGACCTGGCCGATAGGCATTATATTTTTATGCTGTACTTCCAATTCCATACAAGAACCCCTATGAAAAAGTACGTTTCCTTTTTAGCCCTGCTTGGTTTCTTCTCCATCCCTGTTTTTTCACAGGAGGTCATTCATCTCCAGTCATGCAGCGACCCCCTGATCAGCAAACAAGTCGATAGCCTGAAAGATCTTTACGGTAAGGAGGGTTATATTCTGCTAAAGGAAGCTTCCATCACCATGGAAAGTGAATTTGAAATGCCGGTGATCGTCCCGCTGACAGAAGGAAGCTGGTACCAGTTCGTCTTTATTGGCGACTACACTTCGCGTTTATACGAGGTACGGATGTACGATTGGGAGGAAAAGATGGTGATCTTCCGCCAGAATCGCTGGGGCGATGTGGATGGAAATGTGATCAGCTACAGCTATGTCCCCAAATTCTCCGAGTTCCACATGATGAAACCGGTACAGGTGAACAAACAAAAGAAAAAGAATCTCTGCGGGTATGTGATGCTTTTCAAGAGAACAGGCGCAACGACAGGGAAACCGAATCCATAATCCAGTTACTACTTAATTTCAAAAAATTGCCCCATCAAACCGATGGGGTTTTTATTTGGCTGGCAGGATTGATCCGTTTCCTATCGCCACTCCCTATTGCGTCAGCGAGATCCTTACCTGTAAACCACCTCTTGTATTGGTGATCGGGAAAGCATTGCTGATCTTGGGAATCGTTTTATTCTGTTCAAAGTACAGTTTCACACTCACCCGGTTGTTGAGCACATAATCAATGGACGGAGCAATACGGATCACCTTTTGGCCGCCGGTTCCGAAAGCGGTGCCCTGGTCCAGCTTGCTGTTGGCCGTAGCATCATCACGAAGAGTGAAATCCATCTTGAATGTAACATCATTATCCAGCTTCATTTCATTCTTGCCGAACTTAATGTTCTTGATCAGCGGTACGCCTTTTTGCCTCCAGTCAAGACCAAAGGTGATTTCGGTGGAACGGTTTTCGGCCAGTTGGTAATCAATCAGGCTCAGGCTGAGCTGGCGCCGTTTATTGTATTCAAATCGCGTGGTCAATTGGTTGGTAAAGGTCATATCCACCGCGATCAACGGGTCAAATGCTTCCTGTATCGTAACGTTCGGCACCAGGAAATACG
>CAYSIU010000081.1:2983-8746 GCA_964431095.1 uncultured Chitinophaga sp.
AGAAAACAAAAAATTTTGGTTATAATAACCCGTCAATGGATATAAAAAACTGGGATAACCGATGCGGTTGGGATCCAGGAACAGCAGTGCCGTGTTAAAACTGTTCATGCTAAACGTGCTGTGATAACCATGCCGAAGCGTGAAACTGGTAAATATCTTATCCAATCCTTTTATTCTCGATAGGCCCGTATAATTAATGGCCCAGTTCGGGCGGGGTATGAGACCTGAGAAAGGATTGGCCCGGAGATTCGGATTATTGTTCTTTGCAAGCTTAACCGTCAATGGGTCTTTTTTGGTGTAAGCAGCAATAAATGCGGGGATCACCACATCCTGTGCATAGCGGCCATACCCTTTATAATAGCCGGGATCACCGGGATCAATCACACCTCCCTGGTAAGGATTCAATCCGGCTAGTTTTTTAGAAAGAATGGCCCTGTTCGCTTCAAAAGTTTTGAAGGTTTCAGAAACCACGTTCGGGTCAAATTTGGTGAACAGTGTCTGGAAGGCAATATAGCTGATACTGAAACTGCCCAGCGCGTAAGGATTCAATCTTGTTAATCCTACATTGTCAAACTTGCTGGTGTCTTTATATAACTCGGAATACTGTTTATCGAAGGTTTTATCCGCGGTGATATCTATATTAAAATCCTGGAAAGGTCTTACCTGCGCCGTGATGTTCAGCCGCTGGTTGTATCGCTGCTGGATCATTTTAGTGACCAGCGTATCGGTAGAAAGCAATCCCTTGGCCCCAAAGCGGTTGATCCACGAAGTATCGGGCTGGTACCCGAAAATGAATCCAAAGCCGGGTTCACCGCTCTTGAAATTATGACCGAGGATATGGGTGCTGTCCATATAACCCGGCAGCGTAGTCCCAAAATCTTCGGTGTATTGTATTCCTACCTGTTTGAGTGATGTAAGTAACTGCAGCAATACTTTTGGCAATGTTCCGACCTGGGGCAATTGATTGGGGTCTTTTTTCTCTTTTACTTTCTTCTCTTTCGGTTTCTTAATTCTGATGATCTTGCCTTTTTTATTGCGGATGGTATCGGCCTTGGCAACGGCCCCGTTACCCTGCGGAGGCAGTTTGTTGACTCCCTTGTTATTTGCATTGGGATTATTGGGCGGCGGGAGCCTGTTTGAATTAAGGTACACAGCCCGCAGCAACCGGGATTTATTATAGAGGTCCTCAAATTTCAATTCACCGTTGAGGGTCCTCGTTTGCGTATTTGAAATCGTATTGCCCAGGTTGATCTCCGGTGTTCTTTCCAGCAGGGAGGCTGCCAGCCAGTTATATTTTGTGTTATAACTGGCCCGTAAACTGGTCCAGCTCAGGAAGGGGATCTTCTGGGTGGGAACGTTATACGATACCGTTACATCCTGCCGGTAATTGGTGTTCCTGCCCCCTTTGAATAAATTGTTGCGAACTGAATCTTTTTTCTCTTTTGTATCGATCCGGCCGAAAGGTTCATCAATCCTTGCATAATTGACGGCGCTAAAATCAATATTAATGGAATTGGTGAGCTTCCACTGCAGGATATAATAGCGGTCGAAGGTGAAATATTTATTGAAGGTTTCAGGTATTTTATACGGACCGCCTCCAATGTTCCTGAGCCGGGTGGCGCCGAACTGCCTGAAAATATCTGCCTTGAAAGCCACCTGCGATGGAGCATAATAAAAATTAAAATCACGGATCAGCGCCAGCCAGGGCGATTTGGATTTTATCATTTTCCTGAAAGGCTCCACCGGCCTGGTAGCGGGTGAATAAGTATATCCCAGGGCGCCCCGGGTCCTCCGCATCTCATCTCTTTCGATCAATGGATTATGACTGAGCGTCTGGATATAAGAATAATTGAAATCAAAATTCGTGACACTCCATACTTTGGGTTTTTTTCCGTCGGTCTTAAGCTTACGTACATTGGTCAGGTTGACCGTTTTGATCGTAGTAATATCCTGCGCATCGTTCCGGATGGAATCCTTTTTATCGGTGGCAGCCGCTTTTAATTTGTCTTTTAGCTTAATATCAAGATCGTAAGGATCATATTGAGGTGTGCTGCTCCTGTAACTAACCCCGGCATAGACAGGTATCTGCACTCCCAGTTTTTTGGGCAGCAGTTTCCCGGCCTCAATATTCGTAGAAGCATCCACGGTGTACACATCTTCCCGGCTTCTTTCATTCACACGTTGTTCCAGGTTGCCAAATCCTTTCGTGCGGGCCGTTCCCGCCAGTGTAAGCGTGCCAAGGTCGGCCAGTTTAAAGTCGATCCTGGCATTGGCAGCCCAACCGCCTTTTTCATCGAGATCGGAAAGACGAAGTTCATTGAACCAAACTTCCGTACATAAAGATTCCTGCGTAATATTCTGTACTCCCATCAAAATGCCCCTTACCTCGCCCAGGTTGGGATTCCCCAGGATGGCATAGGATCTCCCGCTGGGCAATGTTTCTGAATAATACTGGGAGGGTGAAATAGAGAGACGATTTCTTTGCGACTTCAATTTAATCAGTTCATCCAGGTCAAAATCAAGATAGTTATCGGCCGGCCATATTTTCAAACTGTCGGTTTCACCGAACTGGGTTATTCTCAGCGGGATCTTTACCTCATAATAATTACCCGAGAAATCATTGCCGATCCGGATCACGGCTTTGAGATCGCCATAATCAATGGGCTGCGCTCCTTTTACCGATTCGGCATGAATGAACATGGAAAGTCTTTTATACTGGCGCATATCCAGGTTCATCGTCTTAAATACGCCGCGCGCCTCCGTCTTCTGCAAATTGCAGACCTGCATACTTAGCGACTGCTCATTGAGGAACAGGGTAACATTGTTGTTACTCAACTGCTGTTGCCGCTCAATGCCGGGGGGAATCCGGTAAATAATGGGTTGCCGCTGGTCGTTTTCTTCAATATTCACTGCCAGCACATTGACCGTGGTGGGATCCGGTGCCGGCAGGTTGGTATACATACCGGTTGTATCAATTTTATACTTGTATTTCCTCCATTGATTACGGACCAGTTCCAGTTTGCCAAATCGCATGACCACGGAATCATCAAAGCCGGTAACGAACATGCGGATAAACCGGATGGATTTAAAGTCGGGGATATTTCCCACTTTGGTCTGGTACTCGCTGACGGGGATCCGGAAAAGATACCAGGTTTCCATGCGGCTGGTCCCGTCTGCCAGGGTTACAATCGGTGTCCTTACATCGGTAATGAAATTGCTGCCGGCCACCATATTGGGTTTGATATCCACTTTATACTGGAAATATTCTTCGGCCTCATTCATGGTGTTATCCCTGTTCAGTTCTTCCGCATCGGGATATTGTGTAAAGGCATTGATGAATTGGGTGTTATTGTCTGCAACCGGGGAATTGCCGTGCGGGTTATTGATGTTTTTATAACGTTGCAGTATACCCGATACCGGTGACTGGTCAAAGGATGGGTCACGGTAAGCCTTTAAATTGTCGCCGGAAGGATCGGCCTGCGCCCGCCGATAGACCAGGGAACCCGCTCCGAAATTGGTTCGGAGACCGTTCAGGTAGGGCGCAAATTTTAGTCGTTTCCCGTCATCCCGCAATCCATCGAAACCTACATCCTGGTATTGCCGGTCGTCAGGATTATTGCTGAAGGCATTGGTGACCTGCAGTGGGTTGGCGGGGGTCTTTCCCCATACAGTCGTGGTATCCACCGGTGCCGGGTTGGTGGGGGTGGGTAACCCGTTTTCATAAAACCGTTTACCGTCCCGTAATACATCTTCGGAAATATTACCGAGATTAAAATATAACTGGCCCCCGTTGGGGTTCCCGGTATTTTTTATGTAAGGATCTTGCAGCCAGAATTCGATATACTCAATATTACTGGTTTCAAAATCTGTCTGGTCAATATTCCTCATTAGTCCGCCCCAGGAGTTGTGGGGATTCAGCAATTTTCCATTTGCATTGATCCGGATGGGGTCGCTCTGGAAATTATAGGGTCCTTTGTCTTTGGGATAAAAAGCAAGATCAAACGTAGTGAGCAATCCTTCTCCAAACTGGGTGCTTCGTTTGGGAAAAATTTCATTCTGCAAAACCTGTCTTGTTTCGGGTTTTGACAATTCCGCAAGGTTATCCCGCAATGGGTTGCTGGAATTTCTTTTTTCCTGCAATACCGGTTCAATATTGTACCAGGCCAGTTTGGCCCTGTTGTAACCGCTTCGCAGGTCATTGTTCAGGGCTGATTCGGGGAATAAACCATTGCCCTGGGGAATGGATGCCAATGTCCAGCTGATCAGGGGAAACCGAAGGTCAATATTGGCACGGGTACCTTCAAAATCGTCAATATACACCTGACCACCTTTGTCTTTTTTGCTCGCATTGATCTGTTTGGGGTGACCCGGATCCAATAATGCTGCTTCGGCTGTTGCCGTAACCGATGACATGGTCTTGGTAGAATAGAAAGGTAATTTGTCAAGCCATTTGGTGAGGCGTGGCAGGTTATTGCGGTAGTCCACATCTACACCATACATCGTGTTTTTAATGGGATCCTCTCCATAGGATTGCTTGATAAAGAAAGGCCGCTCGCCTAACCGGACGATGGTGCCCCCCAGTGTTAATTTTTTGCTGGCCAGGTAATCCATTCTCAATCCAATAAAATTCTTTTGCTGGAATCCGAAGGCCTGGTTGTTTTCATACTGGATATTGACCGGTATGCCTGAATTGAGGATCGCGAGGTTGGTGACCCGCAATGTTCCCAGGTCATAATTAATCTCGTAATCCACATTTTCCTGCAGTACCTGGCCATTGGCCGTAACTGTAACGGAGCCACGTGGAATATTAAAGCCCAATTGATATTCACCGGTACCGCTCCCTCCCGGACCGATCGGACTTGTATTGCCTAAACCACCCGGGGCGGTGCCCGATGATTTGGATTTACCCACGATCTTAAAGCGGTTCAGGTTGGCATAAGTTTGTGCAATAGCTTTAATGGTGTCATATAAGGGATAGAAAAGATATTGGTTCCGCAGAGCCTGACTTGCATAAACATAGTCCAGGTCATGACCAAACGGTTCAAGCACCGGGAAGATGATACGACTTTGCGATGAAATGACCGTATAGCCTTCCACAAAGTCAAAGACCCCGTCGGGCTGTGGGTCATTCTGGTTATTTAAGCGATCCAGGTTGGTGAGCGAAAGGATGGGTTGCCCCTGGTAGGCGGGGATCACGTCATTGGGTGGCAGGTACCTTTTATCACCCAGGCTGGGTTGCTCATAGGTAATATCCAATTTGAAATCCTGTCTTTCCAATTGCCCAAAACCCACGGAATACACATTCTTCATCATCAGGTCCCAGATGGGAAGATTGGTCCGCTGGGAAGTGGCTTTCAATAATTTCAGGAATAAAACCCGTTGAGAGGTACCCGTAGTATCCGGCGGAACATCCTGTGAGAATTCACCCACCTGGAAGATGCGCCCGTTATAGGTATATTGAAAAGCCACACCCAATACTTCATCGGGTTGCAAGGGTTGGTTCAGTGAAAGAAAACCAATCTGTGGGTTGAAATAATAATCGGTAGGTTGGAGCTTTCTGGCAAAGGTCTTTTCAAAATCCTGGAACGGCAAAAGACCAAATGCGGTTAATTGGCTCTGTACCTGTGAAGAGTTCCTGTAACTGGGATTGGAAAGAAGCGTGGAATAAAGATTATTGGCATCATTCCGGGGTAAATTGTTTCCACTTCCGGTAAGCAAGGGCGACCGGTAAGGGTTCCTTTCCCCCAAATCCATAAAAGCAAC
>CAYSIU010000082.1:0-8721 GCA_964431095.1 uncultured Chitinophaga sp.
TGTCCAAAAATTAAAGCAGTTATTAATCAACCGTAAATATTATTTGACTGCTGATGGCGTTTTTGGAGCAAAGACAAAAGAGGCGGTTATCAAATTCCAAAAGGAAAATTATTTAATTGCAGACGGCACTGTTGGTACTGCAACACTTTCAGCAATACAATCGAAATAAGATGAAAACTGAAATTAAGGGCAATGAGCTTCGCCTCCTTATTGAAAGAGAAATTTATAATGAGGATGTCTTATATAAGTGTTTTTACTGGTATGGTGCGAAGTTTAATGTCGAAATCGGGATTAATTCAAGCCATTTTTTTGAAGTTAGATTGCAGCCCAGAGCTGAATCAGAGGATTTGCGTTCTACATTAGAAAAAGTAAAGCGAGATTTAATTGACTTCAAACTTCGTGATATCGTAACAAAGGAGACAAAAACAATTCGAGAACTAATTGTTGCAAAGGCTTTTGCATATTACGGGCTTGACGATAACCCGACGACAGAGATTTCAGACCCGGTTGGGTTCGAACCAGATGGAATTTAGATATGGCCTTATTCAAGAATTTTGGGTTCACACAGCTTGCAAGGAGAACTCTCGCCGTAATTGCAGCTTCAACGGGTCTAAGTCACTCGGAGAGTAATGCTGTGCCCCAAGACAATAATCATGAAGTAGGTGTTGGTAACCCCAGCTATGGGTGGTTTCAAAAAAAAATTCTGAATCAAAAACTGGTATTGAAGCTTAACCCAAACAATGCCGACAAGTCTCTTTTAGCATATCATAGTTCCCATCGCTCTCATAGTTCGCACAGTTCTCATCGTTCACATGCTTCGCACTATTCGGGCTCATCTGCGGGCTACACAAGAGAAAACTCATCAGGAGGCGGAGGAAAAGGGCTTCTTTTCATAGCTCTGAGTGCTGCGGCTGCTTATGCAGCTTATCAATATGGTAAGAGTAAAAGGGAAAAGAAATAATAATTAAGGGATGATTGATCCATCACATCAGAAGAAAAGGAAATTTAAGGATATTGAATTCTACATTCATAATTCAACAGACAAGTATTATTTGCTCCCATTTCGTTTTCATCTGATCACTGAAACAAAGGAGATTCTTGTGAATGAAATTGGAGATTTCCTTGTTGTGCCCCATGGTACAACCGAAAAAATCGTCTTAGGGACTTTTCAAAGAGATTCTAATGAAGAATTATGGGGTGATTTGATTTCAAATTTTTTCATAAGTGAGAAAAAAAATCCGGATCTTATTGATATCATTGCCACTAGGTATCGTACTAAGAAATCATTTTTGGATAACTTTACTTCACTTCACATTTTTGTAATCTCGCTTCGTTGCGAACATACATGTCATTACTGCCAGGTTTCAAGGGTTAGTCAAGATAAGACTGCATTTGACATGAAAAGGCATCATATTGACAGGGGTATTGATTTTATGATGAGATCGCCCAATAAGAATATTACAATGGAATTTCAAGGCGGCGAACCTTTGCTTGCATTTGAAAGCATTGTTTATGCGATTGAGAAAACAAAAATTGAAGCGACGAGGAGAAACAAAAATGTAACTTATGTTATTTGCACAAATCTTGCTCTTGTTACCGACGAGATGTTGAACTACTGTAGAACAAATAGCATACTTATTTCAACTTCTTTGGACGGACCAGCGTTCATTCACAATCAAAATAGACATCGACCGGAAAAGAACAGCTATGAACTTGCGATAAAAGGAATTCAAAGAAGCAGGGAAATTTTAGGATTCGACAGAGTTTCAGCATTACTTACTACGACTAATTTATCGCTTGAATATCCAAATGAAATTGTCGATGAGTATTTTAGATTAGGTTTTAGAAATATATTTTTACGACCAATAAGCCCTTACGGATTTGCGACGAAAAACGAAAGAAAGAACAGATATCAAACAGAACAATTCCTAGATTTTTACAAAAAAGCGTTAAACCGAATTATTAATTACAATCTGAGTGGAGAGTTTTATCGTGAAGCATATGCAACAATAATCCTCAAAAAAATATTGACCCCTTTTCCGGTTGGATACGTTGACCTACAATCGCCTGCTGGTATGATTAATAATGTGATTGTTTTCAATTACGATGGCAAAGTCTACGCGACTGACGAATCAAGAATGTTGGCTGAGATGAATGATTTCACTTTCCAACTAGGCGACCTTGAGTCAAATAGTTACGAAGAAATTTTCTATGGAAACAAAGCTGAACAACTTTCAGAAGCATGGACAAATGAGAGTTTACCTGGGTGCTCTGAATGCGCATTTCAGAATTACTGTGGTGCAGATCCGGTGCTTAATTATGCAACACAAGGTGATATATACGGCTATCGTCCAACGAGCTCTTTTTGTCAAAAGAATATGGAAATAATTCGCCATCTAATCGAATTAATGGATGCTGACAAAAAAATAGAAACTATTTTTAGAAACTGGACAGGAGAGGCAACCTAAAATGTTATTGAAAACAAGAGGAATATCGAAGCAGATTTCGGAACCAATCGTAGCGAAGGTTACCAGAAACCATTTATCTGTTGAATCAAACCAAGTCCTAATTGCGGAAGGTGAAATTAACAACGACAATCTAAATTCTTTCAAGGCTGTTTTGACAAATTTAGATATTGAAAATTTCAACATTAATAAACCTGCCGTGTATTCGGTTCAGACATTTGACCATTTAGTCGACGGAGATATTGTAGTTGTAAACTCTGATGGAGTAATCAATACACTTTACAGAGTCAAATCATATCAAAATTTCTTACTTGCTACAGAAAGATGTAACAGTAATTGCCTGATGTGTTCGCAACCACCTCGCGACAGAAACGATATTCCTTATTTTTTCAACATCTACAAACAGCTCATTCCTTTGATTCCGAAAGATTGCTTTGAATTAGGAATTACTGGAGGAGAACCAACCTTGTTAGGCAATTTATATTTTGAGTTGCTGCAGCTTATTAAAACAGAACTACCGAACACAGAAGTCCATTGCCTTACAAATGGAAGGGCTTTCGCATGGAATAATATTGCTAAAAGGTTGGGCGAATTGCAATTTAACAGATTAATGTTGGGTATCCCATTGTATTCAGATTTTTACCAAGTCCATGATTACATTGTACAAGCGAGAGACGCATTTAACCAGACAATGCAAGGCCTTTACAATTTGGCCGTTTATGACCAACGAATTGAAATCAGAGTTGTGTTGCACAAGCAATCAATTCCGAGACTTGTGAAACTCGCGAAATTTATTTACAGAAATCTTCCGTTTGTTGAACATATTGCCCTAATGGCGTTAGAATATCAAGGTTACACACCGTACAACATTCAGAAACTTTGGATTGATCCGACAGAATATATGAACGAGCTTGACGAAGCTGCAAATTTCCTTTCTGCACGAGGACTGAATGTTTCGATTTATAATTCACAGCTTTGTCTCATGCCACAGTCACTCTGGAAATATAACAAAAAATCGATTTCGGATTGGAAAAATATCTACCTTGATGAATGTGGTAAATGCGCAATGATTAATGAATGTGGCGGTCTATTTGCATCAGCCGAAAAGAAGCATAGTGAATTCATTAAAGCGTTTGAGACACCAATAGTTATATCCTGACTACTTGGCCTATATACTCTAAATCCCTACTTTACAGATCTTCGAAATAAGGGTAGCTCAGTCATAATAGTTAAACGGGTTTTGAAAATCTAAGTTTTTGATTTGTATAGAATTACTTTTGGCTAAAAAAACCGGCAGAGTTATCTTTGCCGTCCTGAAAAAGAAAGCGTTGGATCGGTAGTTCAGCCGTAGAAAATCATCCCGCAAAAAGCGGGATAGGTTTTCAAGGTCCCGATAAGCGAAGCTTCGTCGGGGTTGGTTAAAAGGCCGATTAGAAATAGATTGATGAATTAATTGGATCGGTAGTTCAGTTGGTTAGAATGCCGCCCTGTCACGGCGGAGGTCGCGGGTTCGAGTCCCGTCCGGTCCGCAGAAGTCCCAAAGAGCCTTGGGGCTTTTTTGTTATGACTGGTCATTTCGTTTATATCATTCAATCCTTAAAGGACGGAAGCTTTTATAAGAGCTACTCGACAAACCCTGCTGAACGTCTCCTTCGACACAACCAGGGGCTGTCAAATTACAGCAAACATAAATTGCCCTGGAAGCTTGTATATGTTGAACAATTTGAGGATTACAAACTGGCCATTCGACGAGAAAGTAAACTGAAAAAAGCTACCGTTGAACGACTCAAGACTCTCCTGGTTCATCCCAAAAACATAGTCGCAAAATTCTTGAAATAGCAATTAACAAACCCATTAATCAAACGCTCCACCAATACCCCCAAGAATTAGAGCCAACAACGCAAGGCTTCCCCAATTTGCTTTTAAAGGCTGATTGGTGATCGAACGTTTAGCAATGTTAGGCACCGATGATCGTGGTACACCAAGTGCAAATGCAGTTTTTAACTGACCCGTTTGATAAGTTATCGAAGGTATTTGGTAATTATTTTTTTGCTGTAATACAGATGGTACATAACCAATTACTCTTTCAATCGAGGCTGCAGTAAAATTATTATCTGCCTTTATTTTCGATGATACATGTAATAGGGACCTAGTGAACAAGCCCCCAAATATGCTATCATCAGAGGATTGACCTTTTTGAGTTCCATGTATGATAATCCTTCCTGCAGGCGATGCTTGTATATATTTATCAAATAATTTGCGTGCACCAGATTCCCCATCAAAATGAAGCGGCTCTTCGCCAAATTCAGGAACCCCAGATATGCCTGGAGCAACGTAATTCCGACAGGCATCTATCAAAATAAGTTGACGTGGACTTCTATTTAAGAGAAATGTATCTTCGACATCACAATCTTTGAGACTCAGCATTCTCTTATCGGCGAAAATATTAGTATATCCGTGACCGCTATAATATACCATAATGTAATCAACGAGAGCTTGCTGAATAAAATAAGCTACCTCTTTCAAAGATGCATTAGGAAGGGTAATGATTTCATTAGGATACCATCTGCCTCCACTTGCTGAAAGCAAAAAATTGCCAAAATTAGTTAAGTCAACATTTACCCCTTGGAGATATTTAGAGCTTACTCCTCCAGGTGATCCAATCAAAATTGCTAATCGTGAAACTTCTCGATTACTCATACATTAATGTTTTGACAGTTAATAATAGCAAGTATCCTTTTACATATTCATTTCACATTAAAAGGAACAGGGGCCAATGCCCCTGCTCTCACATCCTTAAATAGATCGAACTAAGAGGCCTTAAATCCAATTGGCTCTCTTAGCTTGAAATTCTCTTCTTGCCTCGCAAGATTAAGTTGATAAAGCATTTTTGCTCTCTCATTTTCAAGTTTCAACTTTTCATTAGCAACAACATTCATTGCTAGCTTCCAGCTTTTATAGAAAACAAAAGCAACAAGACCAAAAGCAGCGAGAACAACTAACCCCCAAATGACTCTTGAAAAATTCCTCATAAAAAAGCGCTTTGTGAAAAAATAAAATTAGCCTTACAAGGTAGAAATATTCTTTATGTATTGACTCATTTATACAATAGAAGAAATGCACACAATGTGGATATTGATATCCAATCTAACTTGACTGAATATACTAACACTTGTCTGTATTAAGCAAATCAACTTCTAACTCAAGAATTAATATCAACGCTTCTTATTAGATTGCGACAACACCGACCCTGCTAACTCTTTTGTCTCTTTACTGTACTTTGGACTATGCAGTACTACAGCCGCAAGATCCTCGAGCTTGCTACCCGTTTGATTACCTTTGTTTACCTGTGACAATGCAGATCCAGCAAGACTCTTTGCTGCATCAGAAGCATTTTTGTCTTTCAACACATCTGAAGCCAATGAGGCAATTTTTTCTGAAGTTATTTTTTTGTTTGACATGCTCTTAGGTTTTAGGAGTCGAATTTACTAATAAAATTTGCATTTGGCTGCTAAAAATTACTAACAAACGAAATCTTGCTCCGGCCATAGCGTTCGCTCAGTTTTTACAAACTAATGTAATCGCTAAAACCCCTGAATACATTTGTGTAAATTTTATGAAGTTATGTAGTTTGTTTTAAATTGATTTTCAATATATTATATTAAATAACTATTTATATAATTGTAATTAGTTTACATTTTTGTAAATATTTTGTACCTTTATGGCATGAAAAATGTTTAGAAAGATGATAGTAAAAGATACCCAAACAGACGAAGAACTGGAGGTCGTGATCGAAAAAACTGTTCCAGCAGATTTTAAGCAGATTAAAAAGGATAAACTCAGGTTCAACAAGGGCTTCAATTGGTCAGAGTATAAGAAAGAAGAGGTTTATAAAATTCGATTAAGGGATGAAATGGAAATTTTAGGGATGATGTGTATAAGGAATCATACAGACCCGTCTATAAACGCAATCCAGATTGAGCTGTTAGAAGTAAGTGATGAAAATATCGGTAGGAAAAAGAAAATAGACCGCGTGGGAGGCTGCCTGATTGCCTGGGCCTGTAGATTGTCATTCCTACGTGGTCACAACGGAATGGTTTTTTTAGTACCAAAAACAGGTCTTATTGAACATTATGCTGCTCATTATGGGTTTGAACATTGGGATATTAGAACCCCAGATAGACCTCAGGGAATAATGTCGCTAGAGGGTTCTCAATCGGCAGATCTAATTAGAGAATATCTTGACTGAGTTTAATATTTATTAAAGTTTTTATAAATCGTAATTATGAAATCGTATACTGAGGCTACCAAAAAGCACACTCCAAAGGAAATTGCTGAATCTTTGGTATTCCCCGGAAATAACACAAAGAAACAGCAAGAAGAATTATTGGATGATTTTCGGAAAATACGCAAACAAGTCTCCGAAAGGCAAACACTAGAAAGCAAACGAAAATCAAAGTTATTGCAGTTAAAGTTCCTAATGGAGGACTTCTTGTATTCTAGAGATACAAATAGAGAGTTTTATTTTGGGTATTTTTTGAAAGAGTATATAAATCGAATTGACAGGAATAGTAAAGAATTTGCAATTGAGATTGATGTAAACCCGACAGAATTAAGTCAGATAATTAATCGACATAGAAAACCTACAGACAAATTGATTTATAGACTAGACATACATTCAAATAAGAATTTTCCTGCTATAATTTGGTTTTCTGTACTAGAAAAGGAAAGATCTCTTGAACTAACAAACGATAAATCAATTATTGACAGTGAAAAACCTTTTGTAAAACATAAATTGGAATTTTCATTATAACCAACACATATTTTTTTGCAAAAGAGTAAGGGGCTAGCAGTTTTTAGCAATAAAAAATGATTACTTTTATTAGGTTATGTCAACATTCGTAAAGGTGTGTAAACTTGCATTAGTTTTTTGAATTTTAATCGAGTAAAAATAAACTTGGCAATCAATCCAATAGAATGTTTTTCAGGACCCGACCGATCCGCACGATATGCCTTGGTAAATCCAGGACTTTTGTTTTTTAGCTCCAAAAGTTTACTTGCTGAAAATCAACTCCTCCGCTTAAAAAAGGGCATTCTTATTTAATCCTTAATTTAGTCCCTCATTTAACGCCTATGCCGACCGACGCTAACCGTCAGTTCCTCGATTTTGAAAAGCCTATCAAAGACCTGATCGATGAGATCCAGACCATGAAGCATCGCCAGGAAAAAACAAAGATCGATTTCAGCGATTCCATCCAAAAACTCGAGGCCGGCATCCTCGAAAAAAGAAAGGAGATCACCCAAAATCTGAGTGGCTGGCAACGAGTTCAGCTCAGCCGTCACCCCGATCGCCCTTATACAACGAAGTATATTGAAAAAATGACCGACCATTTCGTGGAACTGTTCGGCGACCGGAATGTGAAGGACGATAAGGCGATGATCGGGGGTCTTGCCTCTTTTGAAGGAGAAACAGTGATGATCGTCGGCCAGCAAAAAGGGATCAATACCAAGATGCGTCAAATGCGCAATTTCGGCATGGCCAATCCCGAAGGTTACCGGAAGGCATTGCGGCTGATGAAACTGGCGGAAAAATTCAATAAACCCATCATCACCCTCATTGATACACCCGGGGCCTACCCCGGACTGGAAGCAGAAGAAAGAGGACAGGGTGAAGCCATTGCCAGGAATATCTATGAAATGATCCGGCTCAGGGTCCCCGTTATTTGTGTGATTATCGGTGAAGGGGCCAGCGGTGGCGCATTGGGGATCGGGGTGGGTGATAGGGTGTATATGATGGAGAATACCTGGTACACGGTTATCTCACCGGAAAGTTGCTCTTCGATCCTTTGGCGGAGCTGGGATAAAAAAGAAGTGGCAGCGGAACAGTTGCGGTTGACGGCAGAGAAAATGCTCGGATTCGGGTTGATCGATGGCATCATCCCCGAACCCATCGGCGGCGCCTGGGGACAGCTGAACGTCCGCTTCTACCTCTTCGCCTTGCTCTTCGTGCTGTTCGACGTCGAAACGCTTTTCATCTATCCCTGGGCCGTGGCTTACAAAAGCCTGGGGGTGGTCGGATTTTTGGAGATGGTCGTGTTTATCGCCGTGCTTTTCCTGGGCTTGGTTTACGCCTGGAGGAAAGGCGCGCTCAAGTGGGAGTGAGTTGAAATGAAAACCAGCGTTTTGGAAAAATTGCCCGGCATCGCGTTAAACATGCCCGGCGGCAAGGTAGTAATTTCCACCGTGGATTACTTCG
>CAYSIU010000083.1:0-8664 GCA_964431095.1 uncultured Chitinophaga sp.
CAACAGAAGGAAAACCCCGGTCCAGATATGACCCCGACCACCCCGGTACATAATCCCATATTCGCGGTAGCTTCTTCCATCCCGCCATCTCTTCATCCGATCTTCCCAGCGCCTTCTTCTTTCCTCCCGCCGCTGTTCACGCCAATCATCGTAGTTGCTCATAGATTCACTATTTTATTCAAATCTACCGGCTGTAGGATAAAATGGCAATAAAGAATGGGTATTCAGGGGCCTCAAATCGGTGAATGACGGGAAACATGGGGTGAAAAATGTCCAAATTAAGAAATGACTGCCTGCTTGTTCTTACCAGATAACGTTCCAGGCAGTAATTTGCTATCTTTAGCGCCTGCCTTCGGCAGGTAGGTTTAAACCTGTACTGGTTGTGAAAGCAATTACAATAAGCCTTCTTTTTTGCGGGTTGATGCAGGTCTCTGCGGAGGCACAGAAGATCTATGTGTCCACGGGTTCAGGCCAGGGCATCCGGAAAATGAATGTCACCGCCTCGGGATGTGTCTCGGACACGGTGATCGCCTGCCCTTCGCAGAATTATTTTGCTATCGCCCTTTACCGTGACACTTTTTATTTCGCTTCCAATGCATTTCTTTACCGGGGAATCCTGCAAAATGATACGATTATCAACTGCCAGGAATATGAATTCACGCCTGCCCCGATGAGTTCGATGACGGTTGACAGCACAGGAATCATCTATGCGGCCAGTACGAATGAATTGTACCGCCTCGACCCTGCATCGGGCACAGGTATGCAACTGATCGGAAGCATGCCCTATGCTTCTGCGGGAGACCTGGTCTTTTACCAGGGAGACCTGTATATGGCGTCGACAACCGGTATCGTGAAAGTGAATATCAATAATCCTGCGCTAAGCACCATGCATATACCCATGAACTCAAGATCTGTATATGGTATGGCGGTATTGCCAGTGGATTGCAACCTGAATAAAGTATATGCTTTTGAAACGATCAATGCAGGGTTCGGTTCGAATGTGATCGAACTGGACCTGGTGAACCGGCAGGTGGTGGGTGTCGCCTGCCAGTTACCGTTTGGTGTAGCGGATGCGGCCAGCGAAGTGGAAGGCGGAAATTTTGCAGGTATCAGTCTTAAGGAAATATGGATGGGGCCTCAATGCAAAATGCCGGGTAAAGGCACCATCAGGGTGATCCGGGAACCCGGCCTTGCTCAATATACTTATCTCCTTAACGGCACGGTATCCAATACCACCGGGGTGTTTGAAAATCTTGACCCCGGACCCTATCGCATCGAGATCAGTACCCCGGGTGGTTGTTATAAGGACACCACGGTGATACTACCGCTGTTTAATGATCTCCCGCCTGTGGTGCAGGAACACCATCTTGACCCTGATTGTATTGATGGAGGAAAAGTGTGGTTCACGATCAACCCGGATAACGGTACCAACAAGATCATTTATAATAAGGATACTCTTACTGCAGCTTACCAGTTTACCGATCTTAATGAAGGCAATTATCATTTCAGTATTGTGGACCAGTATTTCTGTGAGTTGGGTTCAAAGGATATCCAGTTGGTGCTGCGCGGTTCTTGCGATACCGTCTATTTTCCTTCTGCTTTTACCCCGAATAACGATGGCAGGAATGATATGTTCCGGGGCAGCGGCAACCGGTCGGTCCGGGATTACCGGTTCATAGTCTATAACCGCTGGGGCCAGGAGGTCTTCGCGACCACTAATGTTATCAACGGGTGGAACGGGAAATGGAATGAATTAGAACAACCCACGGGTGTTTATATCTGGATAGCCAGTTACACTACCAGTAAAGGGATCCCTAAACGACAAAAGGGAACGGTAATGCTACTCCGATAAAAGGTCATATATGACTGATGTGACCCCCCCGGGTCAATCTATGGAATAAGATCTTCCTGGCTTTTGAACAAACCTAAGATAAAGATGCGCTCCATATCAACTGATAGGGATCACTCTTGCCTTTAATGCAGGTAAACAGGAAAGCGGTAATAAAAGGCATGTTAAAATGATCGTTCTCGTTATCGGCATCAATGGCGAGGGTACCGCTTACATAGGTTTCTGTGGAGGAAGTTTCCAGCGCTTTAAACCCCGGAGGCATTTTTTCTCTGCCATAGCCAATGTCATAACGGCGGTAAGCCAGACGTTCCACGAGGTTTTGTACAAATTCGGGCTGGTCGAGGGCGGCGGAAATGTGTAAAGTTTGTTTCATAATAAGGGCTTTTACGGCTTGACCCTTTTCGTTTACACTATGTCCACCCGCAGAGGGTCAAATAATTTTAGTAATCATACTTACGATTATTAGATGCGAAAAAGCCTTCCAGTATTTATTAAGGGATTGTGAAAGTTGACGATAGTGAATATCCAGGAAGTCGTAGATATCCTATTTCCTGAACAGTGAGACATTGGAAATCATGCCTGATCGCGAGTTCGGAGAATGTATAAATCGGGAACTCAGGTTATTTCATTAATTCAAACCTGTCCCCATCAAATAAGCCTTTATCGCTCAATTTTAAATGCGGTATCACCAGCAATGCCATAAAAGAAAGCGTCATAAAAGGAGCGGAGAGAGTGGATCCTAATTCTTCTTTTACCATTTTATCGATGGCGGTGTAGGCTTTCGCCACTTTATAGCCGTCTTCGTTGCTCATCAAACCGGCTACCGGCAAGGGCAGAACAGCCTCACCCCGGCCCTCCCCAACGGGGAGGGGGTAAGATACGCTGATGCCTCCCTTCTGCTCTATCACTTTATTTACGGCATCGCAGATACTTTCATCATCCACACCCACCGCAACGATATTATGACTGTCATGGGCCACCGAAGATGCTATAGCCCCCTTCATTAAATTGAAATTCCTGATAAAGGCTTTTGCAACCGGGGCATCTTTATAACGATTCACCACCACCATTTTGAGGATATCGTCTTCAATATCACTCACCAGTTTCCCATACATAATTTTTGGTTCATACATGATTTTATTGGTAATGAGCTGTCCATCCAAAGCTTCGATGACAGGTATGGTAAATGCTGAGTACGCAGAAAGGGGATCCTTGCTGTTAAGCGGGCAGGAAAAATCTTCCGCATTCTTTTTATTGGCTGAGAAATTATTGATTGGTTTTGATTTGGATGTTTTGATCAGAGATTTTCCGCTTTCAGCAACAAGTTCTCCGTTTATATACGTCTTTACTACTTCAAATTTTTCCAGGTCTCCTGTCATAATAAAATCGGCGGGATCACCCTTTCTCAGCAGACCTACATCCAGTTTATAATGCAGCACAGGATTTACACAGGCTGCTCTTAGTATTTTAAACAGATCGATCCCTTTGGCTACAGCTCTTGCACATAACTGGTTGATATGCCCCAGCAACAGACTGTCGGGATGTTTATCATCACTGCAAAACATCATCTGGTTGGGATAATCATGCAACAAGCTGATCAGGGCTTCAAAATTTTTAGCGGCGCTCCCTTCCCTTATGATCACTTTCATCCCGTTCTGTAATTTGTCCAGCGCTTCTTCTTTGGTAAAACATTCATGGTCGGTGGTAATTCCTGCGGCAATATATTGTTTGGCCTGCTCACCCCTTAAACCGGGAGCATGTCCGTCAACAGGTTTCAGGAGACGGTGTGCCGCCGCGATCTTTTTCATCACTTCTGCATCCTCATTCAAAACACCCGGAAAATTCATCATCTCGCTCAGGTACTTAATTTCCTCTCTTCCCAGCAACTTTTCTACATCCTTTGCATCCAGTGTGGCACCGGCTGTTTCAAATATAGTAGCGGGTACACAACTGGGTGCCCCAAAATTGAATTTGAAGGGAACTGTTTTCCCGTTTTCAATCATGAACTCCACGCCGGGCATTCCGCATACATTCGCGATCTCATGCGGATCGCTTACCGTGGCAACGGTGCCATGCACCACGGCGAGGCGGGCAAATTCGGAAGGAACCAACATAGAGCTTTCAATATGGACATGACTGTCGATGAAACCCGGAAGGATATAGTTCGGAGTCGTGAGATGGGAGCCGGTCGTTTCCTTGAAAGAAATAATTTTTCCGTTTTCCACCGTGATCTCAGCCGGGTAGATCTTCTTTTGATGAACATCTACAAGGTTGCCGCTGATGGAGAAACCGGACATTGGGTTACCGTTTTGAGGAAGTTAAAGTTAAATTACTAACTTCAATCCCTCTATTTACCGGACTAATTTTTTGTTATGAGAAAGTTTTTAATGCTGCTTTTTGTAGTATCCTTCATGGTTTCATCAGCTCAGAAAAAAACACAACCGCTCGCCCCGGTGGGTACGGCTGTCAACACGGATTCAGTTTTTTTCTCCAAAATGAAATACCGCCAGGTCGGTCCTTTCCGCGGCGGCCGCAGTGGTGCGGTTACCGGTAGCTATAAAAACAAAACCACGTTTTATTTCGGTGGCACCGGGGGCGGTGTGTGGAAGACAATGGATGGAGGCAATAACTGGAAAAATATATCGGATAAATATTTTGGCGGCAGCATCGGTGCCGTGGCGGTAGCTCCCAATGATGAAAATATCATTTATGTGGGTGAGGGTGAAAATACCCTGCGCGGCAACGTGAGCGAGGGGCTGGGGGGTATCTGGCGCAGTGAAGATGGCGGAAGGACCTGGAAAAATATCGGGTTAAAAGAAGGAAGACATATCATTCGCATCGTTATCCATCCAAGGGATCCCAACACGCTTTGGGTAGCGGTTACCGGTCATTTGTTCGGTCCCAGTGAAGAAAGAGGCGTCTATAAAACTACCGATGGAGGAAAGAATTGGAGAAAAGTGTTGTTTGTGAACAACCTCACAGCCTGCAGTGACCTGGTCATGGAACCGGGTAACCCAATGGTCTTTTATGCAGGTATGTGGCATGTGATCCGCACACCCTATAGTATGGAAAGCGGCGGCGATGGCAGCGGATTATGGAAAAGCACCGATGGCGGTGAAACATGGACCAATCTTTCTTCTAAAAAAGGGTTGCCCAAGGGAACCTGGGGTATTGTTGGAGTGGCCGTTGCTCCTTCTAATACAGATAAAATATATGCGATCATTGAAAACAAAGATGGCGGTGTTTTCATGAGCTCTGATGGTGGTGAAACGTGGACCTTGAACTGCAGCGATAACAATGTTCGCCAGCGGGCATGGTATTACACAAAGATCTTTGTTGACCCCAAAAATGAGAATCTCGTTTATTGCCCCAACGTGGGTTTTCAACGAAGCCGGGATGGTGGAAAAACTTTCCAGGGCGTTCGTACGCCCCATGGTGATCATCATGATCTCTGGATCGACCCGGAAGACGGAAACCGGATGATCGTTGCCGATGATGGAGGCGCCCAGATCAGTTTTGACGGAGGTGAGAATTGGGGCAATTACAATACACAACCTACAGCGCAGATATACCGGGTATCAACGGATAATTCTTTTCCTTACAGGATCCTGGGTGCACAGCAGGATAATTCAACCGTCCGGATCAAAAGCAGGACCAATGGTGCCGCAATTACCGAACAGGATTGGCAGCCCACGGCCGGCAGCGAAAGCGGTTACGTGGTGGCCGATCCACTGAACCCCGATATTGTGTACGGAGGAAACTATGGCGGGTACCTTTCGCGACTGGATCATAAGACCGGGGAAAACCGTTCGATCAATGTATGGCCCGACAACCCGATGGGAGCAGGTGCCGATGTGCTGAAATACCGGTTTCAATGGAATTTCCCCATTTTCTTTTCACCCCATAACCCCAAAAAGTTATATGCGGGGGGGAATGTTTTATTTGCCACTGAGAACGAAGGTGCCAGTTGGGAAGCGATTTCACCTGATCTCACCACGAATGACAAAAACAAACAGGGACCCAGTGGTGGACCCATTACCAAGGATAATACTTCAGTAGAATATTATTGCACCATTTTCACGGCTACCGAAAGCTGGGTAGAGAAGGACCTGCTCTGGACGGGTAGCGATGATGGTGTGATCTCGGTCACTAAGGACGGCGGAAAGAACTGGGAGAATGTAACGCCGAAAGATTGCCCGAAGTGCCTGCCTTCCGGCGAGGGAGGGATGATGTGGAATTGCATCGACGTGAATCCTTTCAAGAAAGGCACTGCTTATTTTGTGGGTACAAGATATAAGAGCGATGATTTTACTCCTTATATCTACAAAACAGAAGACTATGGAAAAAGCTGGAAACTGATCACGAATGGAATCGATAAAATGCATTTTGCAAGATGTATTCGTGCCGATCATGTCCGCCCCGGCTTATTGTATGCGGGGACGGAATATGGCATGTACATTTCATTTGATGATGGGGCAAATTGGAAAAAGTTCCAGCTTAACCTGCCAATGGTGCCGGTCACTGACATCGTTATTAAAGACAACGATCTTGTGGTAGCCACGCAGGGCCGTGCTTTTTATGTGCTCGATGATTTGAGCGTCCTGCAGCAGATGAATGCAGATTTCCTGAATCAGAATCTCCATGTATTCAATGTCAACCCGGCATGGAGAATGACGGGCAGTCCCTTTGCAGCTAATTTCGGAACACCCCGCAATGCAGGGAAAAACCCCCCAAACCGTTCCCGCATTAATTATTACATAAAAGACCTGGTGGACTCTGCTAAGGCTTCCATCGCCATCATGGATAAGAATAAGAAAGTGATCAAGACCTTTTCGACAGATTCCAAAGACAATAAACTCGATATCAGCAAAGGCATGAACCAGTTTGTATGGAACATGCTTTACCCCGAAGCCGACAGGATCGAGGGCATGATCCTCTGGACCGGTGTACCGGGCGCCATTACCGCGCCCCCGGGACAATATTTCTTCAGGATCAAAGCAGGAAAGGACTCTGCAGAAGGCAGTTTTTCCATAAAACCCGATCCCAATTACAAATGTTCACAGGAAGACTACGATGCGCAGTTTGAATTCCTGCAAATGGTCATTAAAAAGTTCAATGATGTTCAGAAAGCCATAAAAGACATCCGGGCGCTTCGTTCACAGATCAATGATTTCACCGGCAAGCAGGGAAAGGATTGTCCGAAAGAGGTAAAACAAATGGCGGATAGCATCAATAAGCAGATGACGGCGATCGAAGAAATCCTGTACCAGACCAAATCAAAGAGCGGGCAGGATCCACTCAACTATCCCATCCGGCTCAATGATAAACTGGGAGGCGTGTTTGATGCAGCCAGCAGTGGTAATACAGCACCGTCGAAACAGGTGAAGGAAGTATATGCTGAGCTGGCCAGGCAATGTGATGATCAACTGGCTAAATTGAAAAAGATCCAGGAGGATGATATCGTGAAATTCAACCAGCTCATAAGGGAAAAATCATTGCCGGTGATCGGGGTGAAAAAAGAATAACGGGATATTTAATTATACTGCACCTGCAGGGAAGCAGTTTTTCCCCTGGAAGGAGTGGCGGGCCTGATCTTCCGGGTCCGTTCTTTCATGATGGCAATAGCTTCCTCTTTGCCGGAGAACATCTGGTTAAGGTTCACAAGGTTGTCGGCCAGTTTATCATAGCGCTTTGTCATCAGCCACAGGAAGATGTGCAGGTAATGAATGCCATCGAAGATCAGCGTTTTCTTTTCGAAAAACTGGTTGATGTTTTTCATGAATTCTTTCGGGATATCAGTATAGTGCAGCGCCGGGCGCAGGTGGTGTACGGAATGATAGCCATCATTCCAGCAAATATGATTGTATTTCGTGTTGATGCAGTTGATGGTGTTGTGTTCCGGGTCTTTTATGTCGATAAATGCGTGCTGTGCCCAGTTGCCGAGCATCATCACAAAACGGGCAAAAATAAAAGGAATGATAAAAATGAACAGGGTGGCCTTGAAATTCACAAAGCTCATCCCGATACATAGGGCAAAGAAAGAAAACTCCCCGAAGGTCAGACGGAGGTACATCTTTTTGCGCCGGCGGCTGAACATGTAACCGAACGTATCACGAAATCCCAGGAAGAAAAAATTCAGATAATACCGCATAAATTGGCCGAAATCATCCCGCTGGTAGGGCAACGTGCTGCTGGCATCCTCTTCCATATTGTTTTCCACGTGGTGCATGGCCATATGGTGCACGAAGTAGGTCTCCGGCGTGTGCCCAAAAAAGGGACAGACTCCCCAGATGATCCAGTGATAGAGCCAGGTGTATCCTTTTTTAAAGAGTTTCCGGTGGCTGATGCAATGCAGCATCAGGCCGAACCGTCCTTTGAAATACAGTTGTGAGAAATAGAAATATGGGATATAGAGCAACCACCACTGCCAGCCCTTCAGTAAAGGCGTATACAAAAGGATCGCGACGGGAATAACGAGGATATGGATGGCGGTCAGCAGGTGGATAAAAGGAAGATCCCTTTTATCGTTGATATATTTCAACCAGAATTTTTCGTAAGGAGAGAAAGAGGTGGGCTCTTTGTAAACGGGATCCGTAATTGCTGTCAGTGCCTTCATTGCGGTTATTGTAAGTTCAAGGAACATCCCGTAAAGAACAAACAACGCCTACCTGAAGCCCGTGTCAGTGATGATCGCGGCAAGTGGTTCTAATCGGAATGCCATAAAAATAACGGATTCTCTCCAATATAGGCTATTTACCGGGTTATTTTTAAATCGCGAGGGATAATTTCATAACAAACTACAGTTGTTTGGAGTT
>CAYSIU010000084.1:0-8658 GCA_964431095.1 uncultured Chitinophaga sp.
AGTGTGGTGTATTCTTTTTCTTCGTTGTGGGATGAGGGGTAAAACAACTTGTTCTACAACCGGAAGTTGCACTTCTGCTGATATTTGATGGACAGCTGATCGTAGGATTCACACAGCTGATTACACTGATCTGTTTTGATGAAGATACCGGGCTTCCGCAACCGCTGCTGATCGTATAAGTAATATTCGCTGTGCCGGTCGACACGCCCGTTACCACTCCCGAGCTTGCATTCACTGTTGCCACACCGGTGTTATCGCTGCTCCAGGCACCACCGGGATCGCCGTTACTGGTGAATGTAGTGGACCCTCCCGTGCATACAGAAGAAGCGCCACTGACCGTTCCCGCGTTTACATTCGGATTTACCGTTAATGTTTTAAATGAACTGTTCCCACCCACGGTATAAGTTATATTGGAAGTACCGGCTCCAATGGCCGTTACCAGTCCTGAGCTCGCATTCACCGTTGCCACGGAAGTGTTGGTACTGCTCCATGTTCCACCTGGGTCGCCATTGCTGGTATAGGTTGCTGTTTGACCAATGCAAAGAGGTGAAGTACCGCTTACGGTACCGGGATTGCCACCACCGCATGAACTCGTAAGAGTAAAGTTTACAATCCTGGTTTTCCAGTTCCCGTAGGTCCCTGCACCCGGAGCATTGTATTGAGCGGTACCCCAGTAAGTACCATTGACCGGGTCAATCGAAAGCGAATTGTAATCGCCATAACGGTTGTTTCCTTCATACGTGGTTCCGTTCATCAGCACTGTTTCTGTGAGGGTCATTTGTCCAAGGGGATCACAGGAGCTGCGTGCGGTAAATCTTGCCGAAGGGTACACAGATGTACTCACAACATTATACAATAATCCGATATCTCCATTTGCATTGATAGCGATGGAACCCATAAACCTGTTGTCGTTAGTGGGTTGCCACAGGCCTTCCTGGTAAATGCTCCAGTTGCCGCTTTCGGGTCTCCTGAGTTCCCACCAGTGCACGCCGGTTCTTCCGTTTGCGAGATCGGTGGTATTACAAACAATGGATTCGGAAGATCCGAAATTGCGGTAGATCACTTTATGCATCAATCGCTGGCTGAGCGATTGGATCGGTTGCCCGGGGCTGGGTTGAGAAAGGTTACCGGTATTTGTGTTGAAGGCCAAATTGGTGGCCATGGCCCTGAAGGGTCCCATTACCGAACTGTTAGGGCTCACAAAGTTGGGAGTGAATTCAAAAACATAAATGCTGTCCCTTGGAGCGCCCACCCAGGCATCGTCCTGCAAAAAAGCAAAGAGACCGCTTTGATTGGAAGTAGTGGGGCCTTCCTGGCAAACCGGCGCCATGGAATAATAGCGGCTACCCGAACCCGTTAGCCTGGTTCTGATCATCGTTGCAGAAGGGGCTCCCGATAACATCGCATTTTTGTCAAACGCATAAAAGGAGGAACCGAGATAAGATGTTCCTGCTGTATTAAAGTCATTGGTAGTGGCATAATAGGCATTTTGCCAGATGGCGTACTTGGGATAATCCACAAAGAAGGTTCCTATATTATAGGAATACACATTCCAGCTTCCGGTGGGATCGGGCGATGTGGAAACAGCAATGATGAGTGTATTAATATAAGAAGTAACTCCTCCTGAAAAACCAAATTCGGTGAGCACCCATCGGTCTGCCAGTTGATCGTACAATACAACCGGGTCACCGGCGCCAGTGACTCCGGTAATACTGCTTAGTATCGTTGAATTCTGCACAACCCCACCGGATTTGTTCCAAATTTTAAATGCCGACCCGGAACTGTGGTTAATGATTTGAACGATATGATTGGGACCAACGGCCAGGTTGTTATCGGAAGGAGCAAAATTCGGAAAGACCTGCCCGTCCATGTTCAGGTTAATAGCTGAAGTGGGGGTGTTAGGACCTGGAGTGCCTCCATTCGGGAATGGATTCAGATTTTTATTACTGAGATTTCTTTGAGAAGCATTCGCCCTTTTAAAAATATTTTCTTCGGCTTGTTCCGGGTCCACTACACCACGGGCAAATCCATCACCTTGCCTGGTGATGATCAGCGGTGCGCCGTACATAGAGTTTTTGTCAATATCGGCCAGGCGGGGAGTCGTTCTGATCAGTTTTCCCTGGACGGAAGTGATGACTATGTTATTCTGGGCCTGGCTAAGACCGGTACCCAACAAAAATAAAAAACCCGTAAACAATAAACGGGATGCAGGAGTTTTCATAACTAAGAAGGTTTGAAATGGAATTAAAATTAGTAATAATCGGGAGATTATCAACTATCGATCTGAGTTAACCACTGGTTATCCGGGCGGTGACAAAAGAATGACCTGCTCAAAGACCTGTTTCTCGTACTATTACGATGCCAATTGCCATCCCGATAGTTATACGGAGCCGACTGCTGACGGCTGACTGCCAACTGCCGACTGCTGACTGACTACTTCCTGCTATAATTCGGCGCTTCTTTCGTGATCTCCACATCATGCGCATGGCTTTCCCGCATGCCCGCATTGGTGATCTTTACAATGGTTGCTTTCTGGAGCTCCGCAATATTGGATGCGCCGCAATAACCCATACCGGCCCGCAGTCCACCGGTAAACTGATAGACTACTTCTTTCAGGAATCCTTTATAGGCCACGCGGCCTTCAATGCCTTCTGCCACATATTTCTTTACATCGTCTTCCACATCCTGGAAATAACGGTCGCTGCTTCCCTGGTGCATGGCACCCAGTGATCCCATACCGCGGTATTCTTTGAACTTTCTTCCTTCGTAAATGATCGTTTCACCGGGACTTTCCTCCGTTCCGGCAAATATGCTCCCCATCATTACACAATTGGCACCTGCGGCCAATGCTTTTACCATATCACCGGTATAACGGATGCCTCCGTCGGCCACCAGCGGAATATTTTTTTCTTTGGTTACCGAAGCCGCTTCCATAATGGCCGTCAACTGCGGTACTCCGGCGCCTGCAACAATCCTTGTGGTGCAGATGGAACCCGGACCGATCCCGATCTTCACCGCATCAGCACCCGCTTCGATCAGGGCCCTCGCCCCAACCGAAGTGCCGATATTACCCACCATTACATCGAGTTTCCTGAAATTCTTTTTCACATTTTTCAATGCCGTGATCACTCCCTTGCTGTGACCATGCGCACTGTCCAGTGCAATAAGATCTACGCCTACCGCTTGCAAGGCCGCTACCCTGTCCATCAGGTCTCTTGTAATGCCGACTGCAGCTCCTACCAGCAATCTCCCGAAACCATCCTTCACGGCATTCGGATGACTTTTTAATTTTAAAATATCACTGTAAGTAAAGAGACCTGTAAGTTTTCCCTGTTTATTAATGATGGGCAGTTTCTCCACTTTTGTTTTCTTGAATAATTGCTCGGCTTTTTTCAGATCCGTTCCTTCGGGAGCTGTATAAAGATTTTCTTTGGTCATCACTTCACTTACTTTTCGCTTCATATTTTCTTCAAAGCGCAGGTCGCGGTTGGTGAGGATGCCGACCAGTTTCCTGTTTTTATCTATTATGGGAATGCCGCCGATCTTATTTTCCCGCATGATACGCAACGCATCCCCGATAGTCGCATTAACAGTGAGCGTAACAGGATCGAGGATCAAACCGCTTTCACTTCTTTTCACTTTCCGTACCTGTTCGGCCTGTTTTTCAATCGTCATGTTTTTGTGAAGGATCCCCAGGCCACCTTCCCTTGCAAGGGCAATGGCCAGTGCCGCTTCGGTTACTGTATCCATCGCGGCTGAAAGCAAGGGAACATTCAGCGTGATGTTTTTGGTGAGCCGGGACCGGATGTCCACATCCCGCGGCAGCACCTCGCTGTAGCCGGGCATCAATAATACATCATCGAAGGTGAGACCTTCACCGAAGAATTGAAGTGCGTCTTGTTTGGGGAGAGTCCTCCCGGATGATCCGGTAGGACGGGAATTTCTTGTTGCCATTGGCAAAGATAGGGGAAAAGGCAGAAGGTCCAAGGCCTGGTTCGGGATGGGATGGGCAGGAAGATGAGAGGAAAGATCAACGCCAAAAACTTATCATCAAACAGGCCGGCTTGACTATCAACCTAAACCCAGTGTCAGCGAATCAAAGTAACCGTACCTTTTTTAAATACCCGTTGCTGCGTATCAGACTTAGTATAACTAAGCATCCACACATAAACACCGGTGGGCTGCTTGGTGCCATTGATGGTCCCGTCCCATTTCTCCTGCCAGTTGCGGGAGAAAAATACCAATTGGCCCCAGCGGTTATACACCCTGAATTCATAATTGTCTGTTTTCAGCGCATTGTGCGGATGGAAATAATCATTCAACCCGTCGTTATTGGGGGTAAAGGCATTGGGTACTTCAATCAAACAAAAATCCAGGACGGTCAGGGTCCTTCTTGCCGTATCGTGACAGCCCAGGGTGGCATTATAGGCCACCAGCTTCACCGTGTAATAAGCTTCGCGGTTCAATGTGGGGAAAAGAAAAGGGGGCGGATCTTTCTGAGTGCTGGTTCCGATAATATCATAGATCCATTGCCAGCTATCGATTTGCCCCGTGCTGCTGTTGACCACCTTCAGGCTGTCTTCCGGACAGATAATAATCTGCATACTGAAATCGGCTTTAACTTCAGTATTAAGGGTAATGATGGTACCGGCCTTTCAGCTGCAGGTGCCATTGCTTACGATCAATTGAATCGTATCGGTACTGTTAGCGGGAAAAACAATGCTATGGGTCCTTGTGGTGACCGGAGATCCGTTATTGAAAGTCCAGTTCCAACTGTTTACATTATGTGCCCCATCGTGCGAAAAGAAAAAAGTATCATTCCGACAACCATATTGTGATATATATTGAAACAATGCAGAAACCGTGTCCGCTGTGGTAAATGGCAGGGTCTGTTGCGGTGTTTCCTGCCCGCATTCATCCGTCAAAATACCGCCATCGCTTCCTGCTTTTAATGTCATCAGGTACGTTCCCATTGTATAAATGGGAGCGGTGAATTTTACAGTAATGTATTCTGTTTTTCCATTCACACAGTTTCCATACGCCGTGGCCACAGTGACCGGGGTGGGGCCCGCCACCGAGAAATCAGTGCCATCGGCCGCGATCGTGCTGCAGATGATCCTTTTGGGGAAATAGATCCTGACCGAATCAGTGGCACAGGGCGGGTGGCCAATGCTGTCAGCAAAAATCGGCGCCGGCGCTGCATACTGGAAAGAAATTCTTTCACCATCCGGGATGGCATTGTCGCAATTGTCGAGCAAGGTATTATTATCGGATCCTTTGCCGATGATAAGATCATAAGTACCATTGGGCACCGCCGAAGCAAAAGTGATCAACACTTCATCGAAGTCAAAGGCAAAGGAACAGGAATCAGGAACGGCAGAGGTGACTGTGGTGACTGCAGGCGAAAGGCTGAACTCGCTGCCATTGGCCGTGAGACTGTTGCATTTTACTTTTTTATTCAGTTTCAGTGTAACCTTGGTGCCGTCACAATCCGGTTTTGCGCTTACCGAATGGGGCATGGTTGGATCGGTAATTACGGCTGTGCCCCCTCCAAAAGAAAGATCATACCCGCTTTGTCCATCGGTAAAATGACTTACCATCAGGATGTATTGATGCCCGGCGATGAGGTTGGGCATCTGGGCAAAAGTGGGGGCATTATCCGGGGGGAAGGAGGCGCATTGTATATAATTGACACCGGATGCAGAAGCGCCGGTATTGCCATAGGTGCCGGCCCAGTTTCCGCTGACCACAAGGGTACTATCCGTGAAAATATCATCCGGGTTATGACCTGTAATATCCCATAATTGCCAGTCGTAGTCTTCGTTGGGTGCGAGAGGAGCGATCAGGAAACCGAGAGAACCCGATACAAAACAGGTGAATTTGTAGAAAAAAGGATTTTTATTAGCGTAAGCGGTGTTTCCCATACCCGAACATCCGGGTACATAAATATTGACAGTGGAACATATGGGCACCGTGGATTGATGGAAAGTAGTGGTGCCGCAAACCGGGAAGGCGGTAGAAGGTGTTTGCCCGAGCGTGGTACAGGCCTGGCTGCAGACTGTGTTAGCGCCGGCGAACAGCAGCATCCATAAAATGACAATATTAATTTTCAGCAGCAGCTTCATCGGGTAATAAAACGGCCGTTTAACCCGTTTATTGACCATCGTGCCGGCCAAAAGTTTGATTGCTGTTCAGGAAAGCCGGTACAATTTACCCGGTAAAGATACTATCACATTTTGTAATTCTAAGTTAAGGATGGCTGCCGCTACGGCACTGCTGCTCATAGCACTCTTAAGATTGATCTCGTCAATATGAACAGATTCTTTTTCTTTTAATATGTCAACAATTGTTTTTTCATGGACTGATAATTCAATAAATAATTCCTTTTGTTTTTTGATCATCCCTTTCTTTTTTTCCTCCCATCCCATCATCTCAATGATTTCCCGGGCTTCCGTCAGCAACAGGGCCTTATTGTTCCGGATCAGGTAATTACAACCGGTGCTTTTTGTATCGGTTATTTTCCCCGGGATAGCGAATACATCTTTATTATAACCATTGGCCAGTTCCGCCGTGATCATACTCCCTCCTTTTATACCCGTTTCAATTACAATAGTCGCATCGCTCATGCCTGCCACAATGCGGTTGCGGGAAGGGAAATTATGTTTGTCGGGTTTTGTCTTGCTCCGGAATTCAGTAAGCAATCCCCCGTTGTTTTTGATCATATCCCGGGAAAGATGGGTATGATCAGGCGGGTATACCTGGTCCAGCCCATGTCCCAGCACCGCCACCGTGACTGTATTGTTTTTGACCGCGGCTTTGTGGGCGATTGCATCCACACCATAGGCAAGACCACTTACGATGGTTACCTGTTGCGTTGCCAGTTCTTTCACCAGCTTTTCGGTTACCTGTTTCGCATAGTCGGTATGGTTACGGGTACCGATGATCGCCACGATCTTTGAAGCATTCAGGTCCGCGGTGCCCTTGTAATATAATAGCGTGGGAGAATCATAGCAGTTTAATAATCGTTTGGGATAATCGGTGTCGGTAACAAAGAGTGGTTGGATATTATTTTTTTCGATAAACCTGATTTCTGCTTCCGCCTCATCAAATCCATTGAATTTCTTTATGGATTCGGCACGGATCGTACCGATGCCTTCTATTTTTTCCAGGAAAATTTTTTTGGCATGGAATATTTCTTCCGGCTCGCAATGCTGCAATAATATTTTCGCCTGCACGGGACCGATATGAGGAACCAGGGTGAGCGATAACTGGTATAAGAGGTCCTGACGCACAAATCAGAAAGTGAAAATGTGTAAATTCGGAGAGATGAGAATTATTCTTACAAATATAGAGGCCCGGTTGTTCCGGAGCCGATTGTTACCGGATAAGGTTTGAATTCGGAGTTCCGAGTCGTTAGCCAGTAGCGCGCAGCCAGCAGCCTATACTAGTGACTGATCACCTTCATCTCCGTTCTCCGGTTCAATGCCCTTCCTTCTTCGGTCTTGTTATCAGTCACCGGTTTTGTTTCTCCATAACCCTTGGCAATGAGTCGTTGCGGGGAAATGTTTTTGCCCAGGAGGTAATCCACCACGGCCTTTGCGCGGTTATTGCTCAACAGCAGGTTATCGGCGGCAGTTCCGGCATTATCCGTATGACCGCTGATCTCGATCCGGAGGGTGGGGTTTTCGGTCAATAACTGCACCAGTTTATCCAGCTCTGCCTGTGATTCAGGTTTCAGGTTGAATTTGTTCACATCAAAGAAGATATTTTTTAATACCATGCTGGCATTGGTTTCGATCGGCGACAAGGCAATATTTTTTTCATAAGTGGAATCCGGGGAACGGTTCGCCATTAAAAATTGATCCGAATAAAAAAGATATCCTTTGCGGTTTACATGGAAAGCATAGTTTTTTCCCACCGGCAGTGTGATCAGATAATTCCCTGTTTCATCGGTCTGCACTTTCGAGATCAATTGGTCGTTCGCCAGGTCGATCAATTCAACCAGGGAAGCCAGGCCCTGGCCCGTTTTTTTATCCAGCACTTTCCCTTTTACCCATAATGTTTTATAAGGTCTTACATTTTCCCTCAGCTCAAAACTATAGATGTCCAGACCTCCTTTGCTGTCGCCCCGGTCGCTGGCATAATAAGCCGTTTTACCATCTGCGGCAATGAACAAAGTGCCTTCGCGGTCAATAGTGTTGATGGGGTAACCGAGGTTCACCGGTTTGCTCCATTTGCCACCGGGTTCTTTCCGCACGTAAAAAATATCGTCATCACCATAGCCGGGCCAGTAACTGGACGTGAAATATAAAGTTTGATTATCGGCATGAATAAAAGGGCATTGTTCATCGCCTGGTGTATTGATGCCGGGTCCCAGGTTTTCGGGCTCACCCCATTTCCCGTTCGGTTGCAGGTGGGAAACATAGATATCACAGCCACCATACCCGCCGAATCGCCTGCTCGCAAAATACAGGTCCTGTTTATCAGGAGACAGGCAGGGTTGTGATTCCCATTGATCCGTATTGATCTTTCCGCCCATGTTCAGGGGTTCGCTCCAGCCTTGCGGCGTTTTATACGATATATAGATGTCGCAGGAGCCGTAACTATTGGGACGATTACAGGCGGTGAATACAAGCCATTGCCCGTTGGATGAGATAT
>CAYSIU010000085.1:0-3659 GCA_964431095.1 uncultured Chitinophaga sp.
AGAACTGACCCTCTATATTATTGAACTGAAAAAAGAAAGTAAACAACAACAGGAAAAAAGTAAACAACAACAAGAAGAAATTAATAAACTAAAAAGCCGGAGGAAATAGTTGTTAAATGCATATTCAGACCAGTGACCTCCTCCCAAGAAATCGGACCATTGTAAATTAGAAAATCGGGCAATTATTCAAAACTTAAATAAAAATTTATGGAACTTTATAATGAAATTTATTTATACGGCTTGATAACACCAGCTCAATCAACATGTATAAACGAATATAATTTTGCAGCCAGAAGACAACAAGTAGCAGGGTTTTTTCAACAAAGCCTCCTTGATATCACAGCAGCTCCGGTTTTATGGGAAAGAATCGGTACTACCTCACCTACTGTTTCAAATACTATCAAATTAAATTGGAATAACCCACAATATGATTCAAGGGCTTTAGGCATTAATAGCATTTTTCCTAGTCACGTTGTCGGTTGGAATCAACAAACTAATAATTCACTTCACAAAGCAGTAAAATGGGAAAAAGGACCAATAACTACACAATTAGGCACATTAGCATTAGATGGTAAAAGTGGTAGTGGTGAAGCAAGGGATGTAAATGATAAAGGTGATGTAGTTGGATGGGCCGATAACGCCAATGGTCAAAAACGTGCCTTTCTTTGGGTTAAGAATTCGCAGGATGGTGTTGCTGGTAACCTACAAATGCATGATTTGGGAACTTTAGGCGGTAATGAAAGTGAAGCATTTGCAATTAATAATCTAGGGCAAGTTGTTGGGACTGCTATGGATGCAAATGGCAATTATCATGCATTTTTATGGACACCTACGCCTAATGCTAAAAATGGCGTAGGCACTATACAAGATCTTCATTTGTTAGGATTTCAGGAAAGTGCAGCACTGGATATTAATGATAAAGGGAATGTGGTGGGCAATTTATATAACCCTTCATATCAAGGATTTTATTGGAACGCAGTCACAGGAACAAAGCAATTAAGCAATCTTGGGTATAGTGCTGAAGCTAAGGGTATAAATAATAATGACGTTATTGTCGGAAACTCCAAACTAATTTCAACTGGAGAATCTCGTGCAGCTATATGGTCATCAGGTCTTAATATTACTGATTTGAATTCACTGATTCCTAAAGACGATTATGTTTACGTATTAACCGATGCTGCTGATATAAATTCTACAGGAGTAATAGCTAGCACAGGGTATGTTGGAATGCAGACCGATGAATTACGTGGAATTCTTTTACTCCCGCTTAATCTTATTTGTATCTGTAATATAAATGATGGGAGTACCATAATTATACCTCCTGAAAGCCGGACAACACAAGTTAGCCCGTCTATACCATTTGAAGTAACGGCATTAACAGATTCAAATTTGCTGATTGCACTTGGGGGTATTTCGGCCTATATTCGCGATAAAGCATTACGAGAAAAAGTTCAACAATTTTTTTTAAAATTGAAAATCAGCAAGAATAAGAAAAAGAATAAACCTAGTATAAGGGAATAGCAAAGCATGAAAAACATAACTCTTATCATATATTGCGATTGCTCTTTTATAATCAGAAATTGCACTATCGTCTAATTGAAGTTGAAAATAATACCCCCGGTTATTATATAAAACGGCATATAATGGGTCAGGTATTATGCTGTATCCAGCAGGGATATAGCTTTTCGAAATTCCTCTTTCCTTGAGTAACAATCCACTAAATCGAAAAACAGTTTTGGATTGTCATGTCTGGTGACCCCTTGGATGAATTATTGTTAAGAGGCAAGTTGTGGCGATAAAGACAATCTCATTGCAGTATATGCGCGAAATTTATTGTGTACTATATTGAGTGTGAATACCAACGTATTACTTTAAAATGTTAAATTATCACTATACGTAAATACTAAAGCTAATTGCAATTGCCCTTCCATAATTAAAATAATAAAAGGAGAATAAACATGATAAAAAAGCAACCATGGGCTGTATTAGTGTGTCGTGCTAGCGACGATAATACGGACCCCGCGCAAATCTTGGTAAAGGATCTCGGGGGACTTAACCCAGATCCTAATGATACCCAAACCGTACTCGATCTGTTCAAGATGTTCTTCACAAAAGATGGCAACAATACATTTAACATGGTGCGATATTTCAACGAAATGTCTCACGGTAGTATTGATCTGAATGATTCACAAGTGTTCGTTGTGGATGTCGATCTCACAAAGGAACAACTCACCGTTAATCCGCCAGTCGTTGGTTTTGATTATGCGGTTATGGTTACAACTGCTGCGCAACAAGCGGCTGTTAAGGCAGGTGTCCAGCTTCAAAATTTCTATGGTATTATTATCACGTCACACTCTTTGCTCGCTATGGCCCAAGGAGGTGGAATTCCAGGAGGCGCACTTACACCAGGCCTGATTGGTTGGGTAGGAATGGACTATCGCTTTGTGAAGAATAACGGTATTCAATCGTGGGGACAGGAAGCTGGGCATGGGTACGGACTCGATCATTCACGTTCTGATGGAATCTTGATTGGTCCCGATGGAGTGACACCCGATTACACAGATATGTTGGACGTAATGAGCACATGGAATGCATTTTCTGGACCCGACACAAATTATGGACGCCGTGGACCAGGAATTAATGCTTGGAACATGCGAAGTCGTGGTTGGCTTGATGAATCGAGGGTATGGCATTGCCCCAAAGGTCCCTTTCTTCTTACTCTCGAGTTGCGGCCACTTCATCGACGAGATCTCAATGGTTTTCTTGCCGCTGAATTACCTCCGATGAACGACACGGGGGGGTTCCCGCGCTATTTGGTTGAGTATCGGAAGAAGGAGAACTGGGATAACGGTATACCACAATCATGCGTCTTGGTCCACCGATTTGAAGGAGATATTGGGCAATTCCTTAGAACGCATTCCTATGTAATGAAAGGGACAAAGGGACAATACAACCTTATTACTGGTGATGGTTTTGCCCCGGATGGACCCTACGGACTGCAGTTGATTGTGAATGAGATTGACGACAGTGCCAGCACCGCAAGTCTTGATTTGATAATGCCTGAATTCATTCAACCACAACCACCGAAGCTATATGACACTTGGTGGTATATTAAGACTCACGGAGGCTTAATTCCTTCCGGACCACCACCACCTTTGCTAGCATGGGACTGGACACGCCAATTTGCTGCTGCTTTAATGCTGGCGGAAACAGCTAAGTCAGTTGCACCGAAATTGCGATCAGAAGTTCTACAGACAGCATTGAAGCAAATGAACTGGGCTGTCACGGCAATCAAGAAGGAGATAAGGAGAAACAAATAACGGACCTCGCCCTGAACCCGGTCTTCGTGAACACATGCCCAATCTCATCTGCAATGATGAATCGTGAGTTGTATTGTGAATGAAAGTGATGCGAAATAGAAACCTATCTCAATTAATAGAATTTTCAAACCTTTTTATGATGGGATATAGTGGTTAGAAAAACAAGTCGAAATGATCTACTCATAAAGGTAGAGAACAATTATTCGGTATAGGGTAATTTATCTAAACCGTCTCCTTAACTGTCCCCTAGATTTAAATAGCATACTATTTTTTTAGTTCTGCCCGGAACTGATTAGCTCCGATGATCCAATTACTTCCACGAGGGGCAGCCGTACCTCG
>CAYSIU010000085.1:3669-8641 GCA_964431095.1 uncultured Chitinophaga sp.
GTAACCGTAATGCAAAAATCCACCCATGTCTGATTCGTGATATGCAGACAGATTTGCCATGAGTGAAATGGCGGTTCTCTGCAGGATGTAAAAGTAGGCGATGAGATTCGGAAGGAATACTTCCACGAGGGGCCACGCAAATCCCCATCCAGTTATCGCAGGATAGGGCCTTTATTTGCCCGCTCATTCAAACCAGTTTGCATCGCGCCCAAATAATAAGCCCCGGCCTTCGGCCAGGGTCTTTGTGCCCGGAACTGGATTAGCTTCGCTGATCCTTGTAGGGGGTCTTACTCAAAAACCCCCGCCGCTTTCACGGCTCCTGTTTTTTTTATTTGTCCGCTATTGCAAGCAAGCTTGCATCGCTCCCAAATAAAAAAACCCGGCTATCGCGGATAATGTAAAGAATGAAGGTACAAAAGCTGAACTATCTGAAAGAGAAAGGGAAAATGGAAGAGATGAAAACGAAGTACAAAGATTTTATGATGAAAAAGGTAAGTTGGTTTCTATTCGGATGGTAGTAAGTCAAGGAGTAGTTCCAATAGACGGTCGGTTGATTGCTCAATGGCTGAATCAGAAAGTACGGAAATAGCCGGTAATATCTTGTGTTCCTTTCTTCTTGTTTCAAAACATTTGGCTAAATATTCATGCGAAAGCAATACTATTTCTTTTATTTGTTCGTTAGTGGCCGCTGTACTAAAATCTTCAATGTACCATTCATAATAACTATGAAATTCATATACTTGATGCCCCTTAAATAAGAGAAAATAATACCATGTCGCCTCTAATCTATGATATTGAGTTTCTCCTAAATTAAACGGCTGTTTGAGAGCGGGCCAAAATATCTCTTTAAAGTGGAACGGTGAACCGTCATACCAACTCATATCATCAAAATCTCCGGGGTATGAACTTCCGTAACCTGTGCCGCCTTTCCGGTTAAATACCATAGTAGCTTGTTTAGCTACTAAATTACTTCTTTTTCAGGGGCTTCTTTGGGTTGATTAGCTCATTGAGTAGCTGGTCAAATGTGCCGTTTAATTTGAGTTTTTTCTCGTACTTGATTGCTCTTTTTTTAGCGGGCTTCTTATGTGGTTTTTTGCGGGCTGTAGCCATGTATCAAAGTTAGATATATTTCCATTTGTAGCCATAGGTTGTCCGTGTGGGGTTCTGTGCTGCCCTGCGAATATTGCTAAGTAAAAAGCCTGTGGCATGGGCGGCCTCGGCTGCACTTTTATAAGTGGCTAATACTTCACCTTCTTTTGTCATTATGCAAATGGGCTTTTCTTTGCGCCCCTTCTTGCTTGTCTTGGCTGGAAGAAGAGTATCTGCGACTAAATTTATCTCTGACCTTTTTAACTCAAATTCAGGAGTATTTATTAACTGCTTGTACGTTAACCGGCCTTCCATATTACCCAACGAAGCATAAAACCTGTCGCCGTCCTTTTGCTTACGGGAATTGTACCTGAAATTATGCTCATCTACATAACGCTGTAAATGCTTTAAAGATACTTTGTGGTAAATGCCGTAAATCATCCGTTTGAATAAGCCAAAATATCCCTCAACCGAGTTTGTATGAGTGTCGGCGTTTACATACTCATATTTATCATGGTTTACGGTGCTGTGCTGATATATGTCCTTTAATGGCAAATAAACCTGATTGTTGTCTGTCATTATCCGGGAATTATCTGCTACATTTTCATTAACAAAGGGGATAATATTTTCCTTTGTTGTGCCTGTCATAACCTTAGATATTACATTGCCGCCCCTTTCAAGCATGGAAACCAGCGGGGCTTTAAGAAACGGGGTTTGTTTGTGTAGCTCTCTTTTAGACTTGCTCATGTTGTGTACTTTGCCTCCAATGTAGCTCTCATCTATTTCTACCATGCCGGATAACATAGGGCTGTTATTGGCCTTTAATTGCTCTCTAATGCGATGTAACATGAACCAGCCGGTTTTTTGACTTACCCCAATATCCTTGCTTAACTGAATAGAGCTAATTCCCTTTTTGTGGCTCATAACTAAATACATTGCCGGAAACCATTTGTTAAGTGGGATATTGCTTGCCTCGAAGATCGTACCTACTGTTACTTTGAACCTTTTGTAACATTTGTTATTGGCACATTTGAAACGGTTGCCCTTCTCAATCCTATAACAATGGTCATGCCCGCAGTACTGGCACTTTACTTTACCATCCGGCCAACGCTGTTTGATTAAATGCTCCCGGCAAGTGATTTCATCGGAGAATTTTGTCATCAAATCTTTTAAATTCTTAACCATAAAAAACGGTTTAGAACTCTAAGATAGAACTTGTCCACGATTATACCTAATATTTGTTTAGTTATTTTTCAAGTATTTTTTGTGGTAGTTTTAATAAATGATGAAAATTGATATTTATACGGGGTACGATAAATATTTCAAAAGGGGAGATATTTCCATAGAATATGACCGTATTATCAAAATCAATCTATATATACCGAGGGCTTTTGCGGTTGCTTGGTCAATTGAACGTGAGGCGGCTATCCAATGGGCTGAAGATCATAAAGAGGAATTTAGAACGCATTCTATATTTAAAGAGGAAACCGACTATAAATTTTCAATAAAAAAGCTATCAAGAGGCTCGCTTCCATACAGAAAAGAAAAACTATCACATCAGCTATTATCAAATGATTTAAGTAATTATATTTCAGCCGGGAATTTGTATTTGAAACTAAGCGCAAATGAAGCGAGGAAAATAACTTTCCATTTGGGAAAATATGTATGGCAAACTAAAGAATTTAGAAAGCATATTTATTTCCACATAACGACTTATATTATAAGTGCGGCATTGGGCGTGATCGGGACTTTAATTTTTACTGTTTGGACGAAAAAAACAAAACAACAATCAAATATCCAAGAAAAAACGATGCTAAATAGCTTACAATCAACAGGAAATCTAAAAAATAATACAGCCGCATACGATAGCGTGGGGGCCACTTCTCAACCTTTCGGAAAAAACGTGAAATCACTTAAAAAGTAGGCGGTTTTTTATACAGGTAGGAACTGCATCAACTACCCGCCCTTGTACCTTAATAGTAGTTGAATGCCGCTATCGCCGGGGTTTTTGTGCCCGGAACTGGATTCGAACCAGCACATCCTTTCGAACGCCGCCACCTGAAGACGGTGCGTCTACCATTTTCGCCATCCGGGCATTAATAATATTTCAAAAAATCTATGCTGCGACCTCTTGTCGGTGCGTCTACCATCCCGATAACTATCGGGATCGCCATCCGGGCAAGGGGTTGCAAATGTAACAAAAAATGAGAATCCCGCTCCCCACTAACCACCCGCTATTTACACACTGACATTAAAATCTCTCAACGCATCATTCAAACTGGTCTTTAAATCCGTACTCGGTTTTCTTTGACCAATGATCAGCGCACAACCTACCCCATATTCACCTGCGGGGAATTTTTTTGTGTAGGAGCCGGGGATCACTACGCTTCTCGCCGGTATCCTTCCTTTCATTTCGCTGGGTGCAGATCCGCTTACATCAATGATTTTGGTGGACTGCGTCAATACGACATTGGCTCCCAGCACTGCTTCCTTTTCCACCATCACACCTTCCACTACGATACAACGACTGCCGATAAAACATCCGTCTTCAATAATAACCGGACTTGCCTGCAGGGGTTCCAGCACTCCGCCGATTCCAACGCCTCCGCTTAAATGAACTCCTTTCCCGATCTGCGCACAACTTCCCACCGTGGCCCAGGTATCCACCATCGTGCCCTCATCCACGTAGGCGCCGATATTCACATAACTGGGCATCAGCACCACATTTCTGGCGAGATAAGCGCCGTATCTCGCCACGGCATGCGGCACGGCACGTACACCTAATTCCCTGTAATCTTTTTTCAGCAGCATTTTATCATAAAATTCAAAAGGACTAAGCTCCCATGTCTGCATTTGCTGGATCCCGAAATAAAGCAGGATGGCCTGTTTCACCCATTCATTAACCTGCCAGCCGTTTGTGGATGGAAAGGCCACACGAAGTTTTCCTTTATCCAGTTCTTCAATGACCGCACGTACCGCATCGGTATATGTTGTTTCTTTCAGCAGCTCACGGTTGTTCCAGGCTTGAATGATCAGATCCTTCATGGTGAATGTTCAATGGTGAATAGTCAATAATGATTTTCAAAGCTTGATAATCCGGTCATCAACAAATAATTTTCTTTCTTTATCATACAAAGATCAACTTTCGTTGCTAATGGCTCATACATGTCAGGTCAATTCTCATCTAACTAAGAAATGCCTTTTTAAACCCGGGCGCCACCCGGTTCTTTGATGCCTGTTCATATGCATAAGCGATACTTATCAAGAGCGATTCGCTGTAAGCGGGTCCGAAGAAAGACAATCCAACCGGTAGACCATAGATCATACCGCCCGGTACGGAAATATGCGGGTACCCGGTGATAGCGGCGGGGGTGGTCAGGAACACATCGCCCCAGCGGTCGCCATAGACCACATCGATGCTGCAGGCCGGTCCCATGGTAAGACCGCAGATCGCATCGAGTTTGTTTTTTAGGATCACCTCGTCAATGATCTGCCGGGAGGAGATATGACTTTTCTTGAATTTCTCTTTGTAGTCCTTGCTGTCCAGGCCGGTTTTTTTCTCCGCATCCTCCATGATCTCCTGTTTGAAATAAGGCATGGCTTTGTCCTCATTCGCTTTATTGAATTCTATTACATCTTTCAGTGATCGCACTTTTGCATTCGCGCCGGCGAGGTATTTATTCAACCCGTCTTTAAATTCAAATTTCATCATATCGAATTCCGTATCCCCCAGAGTGCTTATCTTATCGTAGTACTCGATCTCTATTACCTCGGCACCCTGCCCTTTCATCAAGTCGGTGGCTTTTTTGATCAGCGCATGCATATACTGGTTATCCCCCTGCGGCTTTTTGTCAATACCAAACCGTTTTCCTTTTAGCTCGTT
>CAYSIU010000086.1:0-8636 GCA_964431095.1 uncultured Chitinophaga sp.
GTATAAAAGTATCTGAGAAATACCGCTTTGTTATTTTTACCGGGCCGGTGTCTGATTTATATGCCAGACCCATCAAAGTAAAAGTGGAAACCGATTATGTACGGGCGGCAAGGGGCGGAACCGGTTTCGCAAAATGCGGGGGCAATTACGGGGCTGCTTTATATCCCACTCAAATGGCCCGCCGGCTGGGATATGACCAGGTGCTGTGGACCGACAGCCGGGAGCATACCTACATCGAGGAATCCGGGATGATGAATGTCATGTTTGTCATCGATGACCGGATCATTACACCTCCTTTGTCCGATTCTATTCTCGATGGAATTACCCGGGAATCGTTATTGATCATTGCCAGTGACCTGGGTTTTCAAACGGAAGAAAGACCGGTATCGGTAGCTGAACTGGAAAAAGCATTCAGCGAAAAAACGATCACCGAGGCGTTTGGGGCAGGTACCGCAGCGGTTGTGGCACCGATCGAAACCATCCATATCAGCGGCATTGATTATCATTTACCGGCTTATCACCCGGAAAATCTGATGAACAGGATGAAGCAAAGATTGGAACGGATCAGGAGCGGAAGGGAAAAAGATATTTACGGTTGGAATGAAGTGATCTGATGGATGGTCGTTGGTTGAGTACACTGAAAAGGCCGGTCATTGACCGGTCTTTTTTTTATAGCGCTGTTCTATCGAAGTAACACCGTCGTGCCCTTGAGAAAGACCCTGTCGCCGGTATCATGATGGACATAGCTCAGCAGCCAGGCATAGATCCCGGTCGGTTGGGGTACCCCGTGTATGGTCCCATCCCATTTCCGGGTCCAGTCACTGGTCTCAAATATCAACTGTCCCTGCCGGTTATAGACCCTGAATTGAAGCTGATCGGCTTTCAGTGCATTCAACGGGCCAAGAAAATCATTTTTGCCATCGCCATTAGGTGTAAACGCAGAAGGAACGGCAATAAAACAGTTGCCCAGCACTTTTACCACCCGGTGGGTGGTATCACCACAATGCAGGGTGCTGTTGGCCGCCACCAGTGTAATAGTATAATAGGTTTCTCTTCCCGTTTCGATATAACGGTGACCCACGGGTGTTTTTTGACTGCTGTTACTGCCATTCCCAAAACTCCAGCTCCAACTGTCAATATTCCCGCTGCTTTTGTTCACAAAATGCATGGTGTCGCCCGGACAAACGAGGGAGGGTACTTCAAATGAAGCGGTCAGGTAACCTGCGGTCACAATTGTACTCGTCGCCGTATCGGTACATTCACCATTGGAAACGATCAACTGCACTTTGTGATTGCCGGGAGCGATAAATGTATAGCTGGGATTCTGTTCAGCAGAGCCAGCGCCATTGCCGAAGCTCCAGCGCCAGCTGCTGACATCGTGACCGCCATCATGAAAAAAGGAAACATTGCTTTCCCGGCAACTGGGCGGGATGAAATAGTTGAATTGTGCGGACACCGCCTCTTTCACCGTGAAAGAAAGCGTGGCGCCGGGAGGTGTAGCGAGACCGCATTCATCGATCAGGGTATTCCCGTCGCTGCCTGTTGTCAGTTGCACCTGGTAGGTTCCGCTGGCAGGGAATGCAGGTGATAATTTTAAACGAATGACGGTAAGAGTGCTGATATTATCGCATCCGCTCTGGGGAAAGCTGACTGAGATGGTTTGCGGGCCGCTGAAAATAAAATCACTCCCGTCGTTGGCAATAGAATTGCAGCGGATAGGTTTTTTAAAGACCAGGTCAATATAGCTGGGCGCACAACCCACTGGTTTGATACTGTCCATTAACGTGGGTTGTAATGGAACTACTGTGAAATTAGTACTGTCACCCTCCAGGATACTTCGACCGCAGGCATCGATCATCGTATTGCCATCTGAGCCGTTTTGGACCATTAATGTGTAATTGCCATTGGCCAGGGGTTGATTCAATAGCAAAATGACCGAATCACTGCTGTATGCCAGTCCGCAGCTTCCGGGAAATGCAGCAATGATCGTGGCTCCGCCACTCAATGTAAAATCACTGCCGTCCGGGGCCATTGTGTTGCATTGCATCTGTTTGTTCGTCCGCACATAGATCCGCATGCCATCACAACTGGCTCTTGCATTGAACAGTTGCGGTTCAACAGGGTCTGTAATGACGGCACTGCCACCTTCGAAAGTAAGTTGATAGGAACCAGTTGAGCCACTCTGATTGCTGACCATGAGCATATAAGTATGTCCCCGCAGCAAATTGGGCATCTTACTGAATAATGGCTGAAGACCGGAACAAACCACAAGATCCGTCCCATCCGATGAGGCGCCTGTTTCACCGACATCGCCCGACCAGTTGCAGGCCACGAAAAGGGAAGGATTGGTGAAAATATCCACCGGGTTGGTATTGGTAATGTCAAAAGGATGCCAGTTATAATTCGCATTGGGAGCATCAGGAAGAATGGAAAAGCCCAGGGTGCCGGCACTGTAGCACTCCATCCTGAAAAAGTTTGGGTTGATGTCCCGGTAATTAAATCCATCCCCGCAGGGAACGGGAACCGTATTTTGCCCGCAAAAGCTGGGTGTGCTTACGTTTAATGTAGCTGAGCCACAAACCAAAACAGCAGTTACCGGCGTTTGTCCCGGGTTGGTGCATAATTGTGCCCTGGATGAGAGAACCAGCAAAAGCAGTAAACCCTGTAAAAAGGCCTTTTGGTACATAATTATTACCTGATAAAACGGAACAAGTGCACAAAACGCTGCCGGTAATGATTACAAGTTACAAAACTATGCCGGTATCACTACTCAGCATTTTGCACGGATCCAGGGAGGAATAGTATTGGTTTGCAGGACCATGCATACTGATCTGTGCTGACAAAAGTCCTTCTTTTGATTTTATAATCGCGCCCGGTAGTGCTAGCTCCGGAAGGCAAAACCGTTTATGTACTTTCGTGGTTCAACGGGAAAACATGAAAACAGTCATTGTCACCGGTGCCTCGGGTAATATGGGCCAGGCGGTTGTAAAAAAATTCCTTGCCGAAGGATTCCATGTGGTAGGAACCCTGATCCCCAATGACCCGGTGAAAATAGAGATCGATCACAAAAATTTTGAAACGGTCACGGCCGACCTGATGAACGAAGAAGCCGCTGCCGGGATGGTTCGATCGATCGTGGCGGCGCAGGGGAGCATTGATGTGGCGGTATTAACAGTAGGTGGTTTTGCCATGGGTACTATCGCCGATACCAGAACCGCGGATATCAACAAACAGATCCGGCTGAATTTTGAAACGGCTTATAATGTGGCCAGGCCGGTGTTTGCCCAGATGATGCAGCAGGGTAGTGGACGAATTTTCCTGATCGGCTCCCGACCTGGTTCTGCCATGGGCCACAGCAAGGGGATGGTGGCCTATGGATTGGCCAAATCATTGATCTTTCGCCTCGCAGAATTAATGAACGGAGAAGCAAAGGGAACCCAGGTGGTGACCAGCGTGCTGGTGCCTTCCACGATTGATACGCCGCAGAACAGGGCCTCCATGCCGGATGCCGATTTCAGTAAATGGGTACAGCCGGAAGCTATCGCCGGCGTTATTTATTTTTATTGCAGTCCGGACGCGGCGGTGCTCAGGGAACCGGTGATCAAAGTCTATAACAATGCTTAATTATTTCATACACTTTACTCAAACGATTCAAACAGTTTTATGAAATCTTTTTTATTACTCATTCTTGCCTTATTGTCATTGACTCCTCCCGGTCAGTCTCAATCCAAACTGGGAGATGTAGCCTGTGTGTACATCACTACCCGCGACCTTGATTCATCGCTCGCGCTGTATGAGAAACTGGGTTTTCCCAAAACCGCTGCCAACACGTTTCCTGTGCCCTGGGCCCAGGTCAGCGATGGCGGACTGCTGATCATGATGCGGAAGGATGCAAATCCATATATCGGGCTAACTTATTATACAAATGATGTGGACAAGATCGCAGCGCAATTGGAAAAAGAGGGTATTGTATTTACCCAGAAACCCAGGGAAGGAGATCCTGTCAAACGATATTATTTTAAAAGCCCCGATGGGTTCAATATCATGCTGGCCTCCAACCTCGGGGGCTTTCAGCAACCCGGCGGCATTACTATGCTCAATATGAAAAAGGAGGATTTTGGATCGGCTGATAAATATCCTAATAAACAATGCGGGGTCTTCGGTGAATTTTGTCACCCTGTTATAAACCTGGACAGTTCCATTTCCTTCTGGCAAAAGATCGGGTTTGAATTAAAATACCGTGAAGCCAATCCCTACCCGCATGCGATCCTTTCAGATGGGTTAATGATCATCGGCTTACACCAGACAAAAAGTTTCAACTATCCTGCTATCACGTATTTTGGCAGGAACGTTGAAAAAAGGGTGCAACAACTGAAAGCACAGGGACTAAAGGATTTCAGCAATTTTATGGGCTCGGATAACTATATCCTGAAAACATGGGAGGGACAGCATTTGTTCCTGTTTTCGATAGGTATATAAGTCTGACGATTCCTCATAAGTTGTGAAAAGACTTGTCGGAGAAGGAATCCCAATAAATTTAATAAATGATAAGGATAGTAGTTATTATTGTTTTCGCTTTTTTTTCATGCAATAAAAAAGAAAGCAGAAAATTTAAAACTATTAACAATAATGGTTTGACCGCTAAAGGCTATGTTATTAATGATTCAATATTTGATGATACGGTAAAATATTATGATGCTAAAAATAATTTGGTAAGAAAGAATTTTTACCGAAATGGCAAAATAGAAGGAACGTCAATAGAGTATTACGAAAATGGAATCCCCAAAATTAAGACGAATTATACAGCAGGGTATAAAAATGGGTATGAATTTTTTTTTGATTCAATAGGTAATTGTATTTATAAGGGAAATTATTATTTTGATCTAGTAGCTGGGCCTATTTTATTGTATGGGCCAAATGAAACCCTTAATAGATATCTCTTTGTTAACCTACAAAATGAAACGTTGTTAGACATAGACTATAGAACATGGAATGGAATAAAGAAGATAGCTTTGGAATGTATAAATTATGTTTCAGCTTTTGAAAAAGCAGATACGACAGGACAACTTTCTTTACTTCTTTATTTAATCAGACCCCCTAAATTTTCATTTGAATACTCAATTATGAAAGTTAACCGGAATACAGAAACTAAGGTTTCAGTAATAGATAATATAAACTCAAGTAATTATTTTAAAGATCTTACATTACCAATCTTGCCTGATAGTATTTATTACTCCATAAGGCTGACAGTATTTGACTCAATCTTGAATAAAAAAACAATACTTTATAAAGAGATATGATGATACAATCTTTTCGAAAACATTTCCTTTCCGGACGAGTCTCATCTTAAATGATCTCTGTAATGGATTCTATCTTACTTTTTAGGAAAGTTTAGTATCTGAAGTGCGACGAGTCCCAGCCTTCGGCAGGGAGACTTGTCGAGGAAGGAATGGCCTCAAATAATTTTAATATGCGCTGTTTAACATTAATACGATTATTATTTTATTCGTTTGCTATTTTAAGTGGCTTAAACTGCAGCAGTCAACAAAATTCAGTAAGCCCTGCAAACATGGCTGTCAGCAATTCAGATAAGGAGCTTTTCGACAAATTGAACAGGATTGATATTTCATCATTTATAGGAAAACCCACAACGGTCTTCTTGGACAGTTTGAACTGTAAATACAAGAGGGTAATTCCAGCAATTAAGAAACCTAAAGTTGTGGATAGGCTGGTCTTTTATTATGGGGATAGTATAAGTGTAACGATAAAAGTCAAAGATTTTGTTGAGAAAGATATTTTCAGAAACATGGAGCAGTTTGATCTTCCGCGATATTTGAATAGTAATATCTCTGTTCTTAGATTCTTTTATGCGGGCAATTGCTTTAAAGGATGTGAGGGCTATGATGAAAAAGGGGAATTTATTAGATGATCCTTCCCCGACGAGTCTCCTCTTAATTGATCCCTGTAATGAATTTTGCCTTACTTTTTAGAAAAGTTTAGAATTTGGTATAGAGATTTGAAAAAGGGACTCGTCGCCGCACTCCCTTCCCCGACGAGTCTCCTCTTAAAGGTTCTTTGTAATATAGTCTAATTAACTTTTTAGGAAAGTTTAGAATTGGAATAGAGATCTTAAAGAGGGACTCGTCGCCACACCTTACGGCCGCATCTTCTGCCGGGCGAATTATCCCCGAAAAAAACAATTTTAAGTGTTGCTTTCCTCACAGGATTGAGATGCGAGTTAGATAGGTTTGATCATGGCGACTCACAGAGTAGTGACCAACCCCGGAATTTATTACCTAACCTTTACATGCTGCAACTGGTTACCGTTGATAGAAATGGTCAACGGTTATGACCTCGTATACAAATGGTTTGATGTGCTTAGTGAGAAGGGTCAAGCGATCAATGCATATGTGATCATGCCTAATCATGTGCATTTAATTTCCTTCGCCGACGAGTCTCCTCTTAAAGGTTCTCTGGAATATAGTCTAATTAACTTTTACGAAAGTTTGCAATTGGAATAAAAGATCTTAAAGAGGGACTCGTCGCCACCCTTCACGGTCACTTCTTCGATCAGGAGACTTATCCGGAAAAAACATTTTTACGTGTTGCTTCCCTCACAGGATTGAGATGTGAGTTGGATAGGTTGTGCGACGAGTCCCCGCCTTCGGCAGGGAGACTCGTCGGGTAAGGAACCTTTGATTCAGGGATTTAATAGCTAAACTAATGAGTGGTTTTTAGAAACTCTACAATTTTATCTCTCTCATCTGCTGTAATTAATGCCCTCGTTTGCATATGCATCCCAACCGTTTCCCACTGCTCAGCAGAGAAGGTTGATGCCCCTGGTGTATTGTGGCATCTTTGACAATTCTCACCCCACAATTGAGTTCCGGTTTTAGCGGCCACTTCTTTCGATGGTGCACAACCATTGATCAGAAGGATCCCGGCTCCTACAATTACCAGGAGAAGTGCGAGATCTGATAAATGATTTGATTTATTAGTATTCATATAGTTAAAATTTATAGTTGAATTGCAAACTGAAGATAAAATGTGTTGGTATTGGTATTGCCCAAATAGGCGTTTAATAAACTACTGGCAGTACTATTACTCTTTAAATTCTCATAAGTGAACTTCATCACGCTTCTCCAGCTGAGCCAATAATCCAGACCTATTGAAACCGAATGTTGATTAGCGCCCCAGATTGAATTGGCAGGGCTTTTATAGTTCGTATAACGGCCGGCTAATTCAAAATTCTTCAAAGGGCTTTTTTTAAGGCCAACAGGCCTTATCGAACCCTGGGCAAAATATGCCGTGGAATGGTTATCGAATGTATAGGTTTGTGTAGAATCAACCGGGCTTACATAATATTCGTTACTGATATTTATAATATTATACTGAGCTTTAATATTAAGCAGTATCGGTTTTAAATTTTTTACATAATTCAAATCAAATGCATACATATTGCCTTTCGCATTTTGAAAAGCTGATTCCTGATCGCCTACCTTCCCAAACATGCCGGAGGCGCCAATTTCCAATGACGAATTGGAAAAGGGTAAAAAACCCAGGCGTGCAGTAACCGTTTTATTAAGATTATTATCAGTAATATTTCCGCTTGTCAATTCACCATCGGGCAATAGCTGATTGCCGTTACTAAGCGCAATGTCATAACTCATTTTCATACTCCCCATGGGTAAACCGCCTTCTATTTCTAAGGCATAATCCGTAGGTGCCATATCTGCAACTCCCATCGGGTCAGTAGCTAATTTATCGATCCAGCCAGCAGCCAATCTTTTAGAATAAGTTCCAAAAGGCAATACCAGGTAGCCCGTCCTGATAATTAAATTAGGCGTGGCAAAGTAGGAAACATCGGCCCAATTAACACCCAGGCCATTATTGCTGAATGATGGTTCAAATTCCAATAAAAATTTATTACCGTGGCGCCACAAAAACATCGGGCTAAACTCGTAGTGATCTGCATCGCCCAGGCTATTGGTTTTAGTTACTGTACTTACTCCATTTAAAGTATTTGTAGATTTAATCGCTGCATAACCAATCGTTGCGAGACCAACAGTCATTACATGATCATCTCCTGGCTTATTATAGAGTAACTTTTTTTCTAAAGAATCCAGCCTGTCTGAAAGCGTGGAGTCTGCATTGGTTTTTTCTTGCGAATAAATTTTGATCCAACTGCCAACTAAAACAATGGCTGTCAGGACCATTCGTTTAAAAAATAAGTTTGGCATTTTTGACAAATTTTAGATGAGGTTTCAAAGAATTTTAATAGAAAGTATCCTAATGCTTAGCTAAGGTCCTTATATAATTCACCAGCTGCCATCTTTGTGTTTCCGTAAGAGTAGTTTTATACGTAGGCATTGGATTATTTCCATTGGTGATGACCCAAAAAATAGACCCGTATCACACCCGGGGTGCATGGAACTTATCTTTTTATTTTGCAGTTTAAAATCTCGTATTAAAATCTGCTGAGTGTTGCGGCTATTAGCAATCACAAATTCAGATCCTCTAACGACCCTGGCGATCATCCAACGGAGCTGCCGACTGGTAAAAATGCCCGTCGGCTCACCGACGGAAACCGCATTGACTTCTTCGCCATGCACGTAACATTCATAAGGGATCCCGTA
>CAYSIU010000087.1:0-8555 GCA_964431095.1 uncultured Chitinophaga sp.
TTGCCACAGGGGATAATTTTGATTTTAATTTCGTCAACTTGAGAATTATGTATAATGCTTTTTCAAAATATCTTTCTTTCCAGGCAGGCTCCGGCATTACTTTTTACAGTGATCCCGAAAAAGAATGGGAAGAATGTTTACTCAAAGCAGCGGCGATAGAAGAAGTATTACGCAAAGAGACATGAGTCGGGAGTCGGAAAATGGAAACCTTGAAAAACTCACTGGGGAATTCTTCGGCTTTCAAAGCTTATTGATTATTCACGATTGACTACTGACCACTTTCAGCCGGTTTCAGGAGCAATTGCAGGCTCTCATCGAGTATCTGGTATCTTTTGGCAATAAAAATATTCATCTTTTGAGCAGGCAGGCGCAGGCTATATTTTCCATTCAATGCGATCTCGTTATCAAAATTGGGGTTATAGCGGTAAAAAGTCGCCATATCCATTTCAATGTATTTGACGATCACGGAAGAGCTGAACCGACCGGTAATGTTATACGCTGCCGAATGTTGCATCTCATCGGCATTCAGGATGGCGGCCTTGTTCAGTAATTCTTTCATCTCGTCTTTGGTCACAGTAGTAATGCCACCTTCTCCTTCAAAAATGTAATGGGTCCCGATGAACTTTTTTACATAGTTCATGGATTCATTAGGGAGGTAGTATTGTAATGTCCAGAAATCTTTACTGCCCCCGCTTTTGCGGATCGCCCGGTCCACATTGCCGGGTCCGCCATTGTAAGCGGCGATCACCAGCAACCAGTCGCCGTATTTAGCATAAAGATCTGTAAGCAGACGGGCCGCTGCATGAGTGCTTTTAAAATAATTCAACCGCTCATCATTGCCTCTTCGGATACTTAATCCATAGGATTGTGCGGCCGCGGGCATCAGGGCCCATGGACCACAGGCCCCTGCCCATGATCGGGCATTGTATTTCAATCCCGATTCAATGACAGCAATATATTTCAGCTCTACCGGTAGACCATGTTGGGACAGGACATTGTCCATCATGTCAAAATAAGGCTTGGCCCAGTCCTTCATACCCAGGAACCCCTTTTTGTTCCTGCTGATATAGTTTTCTACGAATGAAATTGCCATCGGGTTCAGTTTTGCCCCATTGGCGCTATCCCCGGTCATGGCGGTTTTAAACAGGTTCTTAAAACCCAGTTTAGGATCATTTACCGGTACATTCGTGATAAGATGCAACGAATCATTTTGAGGGATGCTGTCTTTCGCGATGCTGCTTACAGGCTGGGGTTCTTGCTGGATACCCGCAGCCTTGGCTACCTGCAAGAGGAAAAAGCCGAAAGTGCCTAGTATAAGTATTAGCTTTAATTTTTTCAACCCCATTCATTTTGAGCCTGTTATAGGCTATTTTGTCGCATAAGCCGGTTGGAAACCTGGAGCAAAGATACTTCATCGAAACGGTTCGCCATTAACTGCAGGCCAAAAGGCATACCATTGCTATGCCTGAAAAGAGGGAGAGATACAGCAGGACAACCCACTAGGTTAGCCATTACGGTATAGATGTCAGCGAGATACATCGCTATGGGGTCAGTCATTTTTTCCCCTGTTTTGAAAGCAGTGACGGGGGAAACGGGCAGAATAATAAAATCATAATTTTTAAAAATCGCCAGCGTCCTTTCGAGGAGTAATTGCCGCACTTTTTGCGCGCGGGTAAAATAAGCGTCATAGTAGCCGGCACTCAGGACAAAAGTGCCCAGCATGATTCTTCGTTTTACTTCTTTACCAAACCCTTCAGACCTCGTGTATTCATAAAGTTCAGTCAGCCCGATCCCATACTTGGGGGTCCGGTAGCCGTATTTTATCCCATCATAACGGGAGAGATTGGAAGAGGCTTCGGCAGTGGTGAGGACATAATAAGCAGGTACGATATAATCCAACAGATTAAATTCTACTGTAGCAACTTCATGTCCCTCCTCCTGTAAATGCCTGATCTTATTCTTTATCGCTAAAGCGATCTCCGGATCAAGACCGGGATGTTCAAGTGCTTCTTTGAACCAGGCAAAACGAATTTTTTTACCGGGATCAGGAACAAAATGACAGACAGGAACTTTTTCCCGCGAAACCGTACTGTCATATTCATCAGGCCCGGCCATGATCTCCAGCAACAGGGCGATATCGGGTATCGTATTTCCCAGGATGCCAATCTGGTCAAACGATGATGCATAAGCGATCAGGCCATGGCGGGATATCCTTCCATAACCCGGTTTTAACCCGATAATGCCGCAAAAATCAGCCGGCTGGCGGACAGATCCCCCCGTGTCGCTGCCGAGCGAAACCATGCAGAGTCCGGCCTGTACGGCCACCGCAGAGCCTCCCGATGAGCCGCCGGGAACGCGGGATGTATCAATGGCATTCAGCACTTTCCCGTAAGCAGAATGCTCGTTGCTGGAACCCATGGCAAATTCATCGCAATTGAGCCGTCCGATGATAATGCCTTCTGCAGCAAGCAATCTTTCCACCGCCGTGGCAGAATAAAGGGATATGAAATTCTGCAGGATACCGGAGGCTGCTGAAACACGGTGATCCTTGTAACAAATAACGTCTTTCAAACCGATAACAACTCCATGAAGCCGGCCCATTTTCTTGCCGGAACTCCGGGCCGCATCCAGTTGTTTGGCTTTTGCCAATGCCTCCTCCGCGAAAACTTCAATGAAAGCATTCAGGTGCCGGCTGTTATCGATCCGGTGCAGGTAATGTTCAACGGCCTGCAAACAGGTATTTTTTCCTTCCTGTAATTGGGCATGGAATTGCTCAATGGAAGTGAACGCAAACAAGAACGATTACCTTTTTGAGGTTAAAGAAAAATGTGCAGTTGGATTAAGATTATTGATTAGGCGTATTTTTTATTTCGGTCGCGCTGTCCTCGATTTCTTTCTTTACATTATTTTTTGCATCATTGAATTCACGGACCCCTTTGCCTAATCCACGCATCAGTTCAGGTATTTTTTTACCCCCGAACAAAAGCAACACGATCACCAGGATAATAATGATCTCATTGGTTCCCAGTACACCCAGTAAAGTAGGTTGTATCATAATCAGAGTATTAAGCTGCAAAGATACTAAGTACTGAAAAATTAAGTGATAATAAGTTGCAAATAACCGGTTAACTGTAAAAAAGCCCCGGCTTTGAGGGCGGGGCGCTCAAGAGAGTAGGGAAAAACTATTCTGCGTCTTCTGCGATCATCCTTTTTTCACGGATCCTGGCACTCTTACCGCTCCGGGTGCGCTGGTAATAGAGCTTGGCCCTGCGGACATGCCCGGTTTTATTCAACACGATGGAGTCAATATTAGGCGAATAGGAGGGAAAAACCCTTTCTACCCCGATCCCATCAGAAATCTTTCGCACTGTAAAGGTTGCGGTATGACCCGTTCCCTGTTTTTTGATCACATCGCCTTTGAATGACTGGATCCTTTCTTTATTTCCTTCTATGATCTTATAATTCACAGTAATATTATCGCCCGGTTTAAAGGCGGGGAAGTCTTTTTTGCCCGTCAGTTGCTCGTGTATATATGCTATGGCGTTCATATTGCTGATTTTAGGGAGGGCAAAGGTAAGGGGATTTTGGGTAACCGGGAATTCGTTAACTGATTAATTGGGCATTAGTCGCAGACAATGACATTTTGCAATCTAATTCTCTAATTCCCAATACCCAATTTCTAATAGCTACCTCGCTACGTTCACTGCACGTTTTTCCCGGATTACCGTCACTTTTATCTGCCCCGGAAAGGTCATTTCGGTTTGAATTTTCTGGGCAATCTCAAAGGATAACTTATCGGATTCCTGGTCGCTTACCTTATCGGCTTCCCAGATGACCCGAATTTAACGGCCTGCATGGTTAGCTTAGGCTTTTTCCACGCCGTTGTATCCCATGGCCAGGGTTTCCAGGTCTTTGATACGCTGCAGGTATTGTTGCATGATTTCCCGCCGGGCACCCGGTCGGGCACCGCTGATGGCATCGCATGCCTGCACAATGGGAGAAATGACATATTGCATTTCCACTTCATCGTGGTGGGCGGCAATGGCATTGACCACGGCTGGGTTTTCACCGAATTTCTCCGCCAGCTTGGCTCCCAGCAAGGCGTGACTGAGTTCGCTTTCCTCGTCGGGCACTTTACCGATATCATGAAGAAGGCCGGCCCTTTTGGCCAGCTTGGGATTCAAACCCAGTTCTGAAGCCATGGTAGCGCAGAGATTCGCGGTTTCCCGGCTATGCATCAACAGGTTTTGCCCGTAGGAAGAACGGAATCTCATTCTCCCCACCATCCTGACCAGTTCCTTATGCAGACCATGGATCCCCAGCTCAATGACCGTTCTTTCGCCGATATCCGTTACCTGTTCTTCGATCTGCTTCCTTGTTTTTTCCACTACTTCCTCGATACGGGCGGGGTGGATCCTTCCATCTGTCACCAATCGCTGCAAACTCAAACGGGCAATCTCCCGCCGGAGCGGATCAAAGGAAGAAAGAACAATGGCTTCGGGCGTATCATCCACGATCAGGTCAACACCGGTAGCAGCTTCGATGGCGCGGATATTACGACCTTCCCGGCCGATGATCTGCCCTTTTACTTCATCACTTTCGAGGTTAAAGACGGTGATGGAATTCTCGATCGCCTGTTCGGCGGCTGTGCGCTGGATGGTCTGGATGATGATCTTGCGTGCTTCCTTGTTGGCCTTTTGTTTCGCTTCATCGAGGATCTCCTGCTGGATGCTCAGAGCCTGTGAATGAGCTTCACTTTTCAGGCTCTCGATCAACTGGGCCTTTGCTTCATCGGCGGAAAGCGCTGCGATCTTTTCCAGCCTGCGGATATGTTCCTCCTGGTGTTTTTCAAGCTCGGTTCTCTTGATATTCACCAATTCGATCTGGCGGTTCAGGTTCTCTTTGATCGCCTCGTTCTCTTTTATTTGTTTGTCGAGGTTACCCTCTTTCTGGTTAATGGATTGTTCCTTCTGCCGGATGCGGTTCTCTGTGTCGCTGATCTTCTTATTCTTTTCAAATACTTCCCTGTCGTGAGCCGATTTCATCTGGACGAATTTCTCCTTGGCTTCCAGTTCTTTTTCTTTCCGGATGGTTTCGGCCCTCAGTTCGGCTTCCTTTATGATCGTTTGGGATTGTGATTCAGCTTCTTCCAGTTTTTTGCGGGTGTTTTTTGCGAAAATCAGCTTACCCGCTATGATGCCCGCAATGAGGGCGGCTATGCCAATGATGACAGACAGTATATTCGGATCCATGAATGTTTTTGTTTAATTGTTTCATAATCGTTTCTCTCCGTGGTGCCCGGGGGTATTATTTAATAAAAAGATCATATTCCCGGGAGAATGTAATCAGCGAAGATACAAAACAGGATGCAACAGGTAAAATGGCGCCTGGATCTGGCCGTTCATATAAAAATTCAGCAGACGGGCCCTATAATAGCTCGAATGGCATCAATTTTTGTAAACTTGCAATTCTGAAAACATGATCATGAAAAAACTATTGTTTCTTATCGGATGCCTGCCTCTTTTAGCTACTGCCCAGGATAAAACAAATGGCTTTAAGCTCAGGGGTAACGTAAAGCATCTTGCATATAAGGCTGAGTGGGTCTTCCTTCAGTACCGGGTCAACGGTGATTATAAAACGGACAGTGTGCGGTGCAAGAGCGGTCATTATCACTTTTCAGGGAAAATTGAAGAACCAGTCACCGGCCGTTTAAGAATAAAATATGCGGTGGATAAAGCAGGAGAAAAAGTGCCCACTGTACCGGGCAGGGATATGACCGTAGTTTTCCTGCAACCCGGTAAGATAAAAGTTACATCGGTTGATTCGTTCAGCAATGTGAAGGTAAAAGGGTCGGCAGCACACGTTGAATATGCAAAACTCAATGAGCTCTCAAAACCCTTTGACGACAGGATCAACCAGCTGGTAGACAAATATTATGAATATGATAAAGTCAATGACAAGGAAAACAAGGATAAAGTGGAAAAACAAATAGATGAAATTGACAATGAAAAAAGAGAAAAAGTATATGGGGAATATGTCAAAACGAATCCTTCTTCACCGCTGGCACTCTATGCCCTGAAGCAATATGCGGGCTGGGATATCAATGCGGCGACGGTGGAACCCCTTTTTAATTCGCTGTCTGATGTCAATAAAAACTACCCTTCTGCCAAAGAATTCAAAGAAGAGATCGAGATAGCAAAGAAGACCGGGGTGGGTATGATGGCGATGGATTTTACTCAAAATGACACACTCGGAAAACCCGTGATGCTCTCCTCATTCAAGGGGCGTTATTTATTGGTTGATTTCTGGGCCAGCTGGTGCGGCCCCTGCCGGGCAGAGAATCCCAACGTCGTAAAAGTGTTCAATAAATACAAGGACCGGAACTTCCACATCATCGGCGTATCACTGGATCGCCCGGGACAAAAAGAAAAATGGCTAAAGGCCATTCATGATGACCAACTCGACTGGACCCATGTCAGCGACCTGAAGTTTTGGGACAATGAAGTAGCAAAACAATACGGCATCAAAGCCATTCCCCAAAACCTCCTGCTCGATCCCCAGGGAAAGATCATTGCCAAAAACCTGAGAGGGGAGGAGCTGGAACAAAAACTGGGAGAAGCGCTGGAGGGAAAGAAATCATTCTGAGTTTTGCAGGCCATTAACAGCCTCCCAGTCGCTCCAGTCGTGTCTTTAGCGCAAGTGGCTGTCCAGTAATTTTTCAATCGTCATGAGCTGGTCCGCCAGGTTTTCCTTTTCAACATCTGCAGCGATGGATGCATTTTGTTCCGTGGCATACCACAGCAGTACCATGCTGATATAGTCCTGCATATCTTTCCCCGCAAACTGGGTTTTAAATTCCAGGATCTTGTCATTGATCGTCTTTAATGTCTTTCGCACCACCTCCTCATCTTCCGGGCGGATCTTGATCCGGTAACTCCGGTCACCGACAAGGGCAGAAATAGCAATTAATTCGCTCATGGTTTTGAATGACTTTTATTCGCTGAGTAAAGCGATACAGCGATCGATCTCCTTCAGGTAAACATTGATTCTTTTTTCAAAGTCCTTTTTATCAGGTTCACTCATTTCGCCTGCATTTAATTTCAATATACCCACCTGTTGTTTTAACTCATCCAGACTTTTTTGCTGATCCCGGTATTTGCGGACGGCCGACTCTAGTTCTTCTTTCAGCAGGTTATTTTCTTTTTGCAAAGCATGATGATGCTTCAGCAGCAGTTGCAGCTTTTCCTGTATTCTTTTAAGATGTTGCTCAGTATTGTTCATTTCCGGATCTCGGCTTGTAAATCGGCTTCCAGCGCGATCATTATTTTATTCATCCAGCCATCGATCTCCTTATCCGTCAGTGTTTTTTCCCTGTCGAGGAAAGTAAAATTGATCGCCATTGATTTTTTCCCGGTGCCAAGCTTTTCGCTTTCGAATATATCAAAGAGTTTGATCTCCTGCAGCTTGTCCAGCCGAATATTATGCACGGTCTTCTGCACATCGCTCCAGGCAAGCCCTGCAGGAACGATCATGGCAATATCCCGTTGCACGCCGGGATAACGGGGAAGGTCTGTGACAGTAACTGTTTGTTTTGAAGCCTGCGCCGATAACAACTGCCAGTTCAACCCGGCAAAGAATACGGGTTGTTTAATGCCGAATTTATTCAACACTGATTTTTTTACCTCTCCGACCCCAGCCATCACCTGTTCACCCAGCATGTAAATGAAATGATGATCCAATTTGGGAACCTCCAACATTTTCGGGGTGCCCGGGTCGATACCCAATGACCGGAAGACATTTGCGACAACACCTTTCAGGTAATAAAGATCGGCGGCTCCGGGCTTTTGCTGCCAGCCGGCCTCTGTTTTGTTCCCGGTCACCACCACGCAAAGCTTCTCACTTTCGCTGTACTTACCGGGTCCTGAACTGCTGTAGGCCTTTCCGAACTCAAAAAGATGGAGAGAATTATTCTTGTGGTTCAGGTTCTGTGCCACCACTTCCAGCGATGTTTCAAAAAGAGAATTGCGAAGGATATTCAACTCTGTACTCAGGCTGTTGATCATCTTTACCATACCCTGTTGTTCTTCTTCTGAGAACCAGGCGGCATTGGTAATAGAATTCGTGATGATCTCATGAAAGCCAAGTCCCACCAGGCAATGTGTCACTTTGTCGCGGTACTCTTCGCCTTCACCGTTCTCCTCCATGGCTGGTGTGATGGTGATCGTCCGGGGTATTTCGATATGATCAAGCCATTACATTCTTATAATCTCTTCCACGATATCCGCGGGCAAACTGATATCCGGTTTATGATACGGTACAGCCACTCTCAGTTCATCCAGGTTTTCTTTGACGATCTCAAAACCCAGGTGGGTCAAAATATCCTTTACGGTATCGGGGTGATAATTCTTTCCGCTCAGTTTTTTTATGAAATGCCATTTCACCGTTACTTCGGTTCGCTCCTTCGGATTCGGGTACCTGTCAATGATCTCTGATGCAATCATTCCTCCCCCGATCTCCCTGATCAATGAAGCGGCTCTTTTCAATACACTGACGGT
>CAYSIU010000088.1:0-8514 GCA_964431095.1 uncultured Chitinophaga sp.
AAGTTCAACACCGTGCGGCTGTCGGCGTATGACGAATTCAACCCCGATGGCACCGCTGCCCACCACGATCATGGATTTGGGGAGTTGGGGTAAGATCATGGCTTCCCGGTATCCGATGATCTTTTTGCCGTCAATTTTCAGCGAGGGTAATTCACGGCTGCGTCCACCGGTGGCGATAATGATATGTTTGGCTTCTACGGTTTGCTGTTTGCCATCTTTATCGGTCACTTCCAGTTTTCCTTTGCCGATCAGTTTACCAAAACCCATGATCACATCGATCTTATTCTTTTTCATCAGGAACTGGACGCCCCTGCTCATTTTATCCGCCACGGCCCTGCTTCTTTTGATCACCGCTTCGAAATCCGGCGTGCCGCTGGCTTCAATACCGTAATCTTTGGAGTGTTTTATGTATTCATATACCTGGGCACTTTTCAGCAGCGCTTTTGTGGGAATGCAGCCCCAGTTCAGGCAAATACCCCCGAGACTTTCTTTTTCAATAATCGCTGTTTTAAACCCCAGTTGGGAGGCCCGGATCGCTGCCACATAACCGCCTGGACCACTGCCGAGAACTATAAGATCATATGCCATATCTATTCAGAATTTTTTTGTGAAGAAACGGTCATTTCAGGTCATATCATGTGTATTTAAACAGAACCATCATGACCCATTTGACCAGGATGCTTCATTCGACTTTTAAGGCTGCGAAGCTACTGGAAAGCAATCATTCAGCAAAGCTGGAGGCTGAACACAACCCTGAACCTGATAGTCATTGGGAGTATACCCTGAATAAACCAAGCTCGCGGGAGCGCAATCGAGGCAAAAAAATGATACGAGCCGGACGGAACCGAAAGTCTTTATTCCTCCTGAAAACCAGTACCTACCTGCAGGGTAGGATTTTTCAAAAGAAGGCAAAAATCTGCCGTCTTTCCCTTACCTTTGCGCCCCATCCTGATGATGATCAGTTGGGAGTTAAAACTTTGTATCAATCATGGCAAGAGTATGTCAGGTTACGGGTAAAATGCCGCTGGGAGGACATAAAGTGTCGCATTCCAACATCAAAACCAAGCGCCGGTTTCTGCCGAATTTGCAGAAAAAACGTTTTTACCTGGCCGAAGAAGATAAATGGATAACCCTAAAAGTGTCCGTAGATGGCATTCGCACCATCAATAAAAAAGGTCTTTATAACGTCGTAAAAGAATTGAGGTCACAGGGACAGCATATTTAATGGGCTAATATGCTAATGTGCTAATAGGCCAATTTGCTAATGGGCTAATGTGCTAATAGACTAATTAAATCGATGGGTGAGGGGCCTGTTCTCATTTTACATCAGTCGATGATCATTTTATAAATTAAAAATGTATGGCAAAGAAAGGAAACCGGGTGCAGGTGATCCTGGAATGTACAGAGCACAAGAACAGTGGTCAGCCGGGCACAAGCCGGTACATCACTGTAAAAAACAAAAAGAACAACCCGGAGAGGCTCGAGCTGAAAAAGTATAATCCGATCCTCAAGAAAATGACATTGCACAAAGAAATCAAATAAAGAGGTGAAACCGTGGAAATGTGCCGATATGATAGCGGGGCACAAAAAATTTCCACCTTCCTGCCCTTTCACGTTTTCAAATTTTTATCATGGCAAAATCAGCAAAGACGGCGATAAAAACCAAGGACGCCAAGGCGGCCGCCGAAGCAAAGAACTGGTCAAAAGTGATTAAAGCTGTTCGCAGTCCCAAGACAGGCGCTTATACATTCAAGGCGCAAATGGTGCACAAGGAGAAAGTAAAAGAGTTTTTAGCCCAAAAATAGCTCCCTATCTCCTGCCTGCAGGAGATAATGAATGATATCAGCTGTCATCCCATTGGTGTGACGGCTTTTGTTTTTAAATTACCTGGATTTTCAATAGGAATCGTCAGAGAGTATAAATGTTAAAAATGGCCTCCTTGCAATGAGATGAATACATCATCGCCCGACATAAACCCTTATGGATTGATTGGCGTTACCGTTTTGGCCTGGATCGTGATATATGTTATTGTAAAGAATTACAAAAGCAGAAAATAACCGATGGGATTCTTCAACAAGTTATTCGGGAAGAAAGAAAAAGAAAGTCTTGAGCTGGGTTTAAAAAAGACCCGTGATAATTTTTTTGCGCGGATCAGCAAAGCTATTGCAGGCAAGAGCACGGTGGATGAAGAAGTGCTGGATAACCTCGAAGAAGCACTGGTCGGAGCTGATGTGGGTATTGAAACTACGGTGAAGATCATTGACAAGATCGAAAAAAGAGTAGCCAGGGATAAGTACAGCAATACAGAAGAGCTGAATAAAATACTGCATGAGGAAATTGAACTCGTCTTGTCCGATACACCTGTGTCCAACAGTTACGCGTTTGACAGCGAGTTACCTTCGCGGCCCTATATTATGCTGGTTGTAGGCGTCAATGGTGTGGGCAAGACCACGACCATCGGAAAACTGGCCTATCATTTTAAGATGGCCGGCAAGAATGTTTTACTGGGAGCCGCCGATACTTTCCGGGCTGCGGCGGTTGACCAGTTGACCATTTGGAGCGAAAGAGTGGGGGTACCGATCGTGAAACAGGCCATGGGTAGTGATCCCGCTGCCGTGGCATTTGATACGGTGCAGAGTGCCCTTGCCAGGGAAAGCGACGTGGTGCTGATCGATACGGCAGGACGGTTGCATAATAAAGCTCACCTGATGGAAGAACTGAGCAAGATCAGGAGGGTGATTCAGAAAACAATACCCGATGCGCCGCACGAAGTATTGCTGGTTCTTGATGGGAGCACGGGACAAAACGCCATAGAGCAGGCCCGGCATTTTACAGCGGCAACTACCGTATCTGCCCTGGCTATTACCAAACTGGATGGAACAGCAAAAGGGGGTGTAGTATTGGCCATCGCCAACCAATTCAACATACCCGTCAAATTTATCGGCGTAGGTGAAAAAATGGATGATCTCCTTTTATTTGACAAGCATGAATTCGTGGACAGCCTGTTTAGCCTGCATTCATGAGAATATTACCACCTGAAGTTTACTGAAATATTTGCATACTGGTGCGAGCGAAAACCCCTGTATTCAGGCGAATTGGCGGTTTGCGTAAATGAAACAGAATATTTCCGGAAGCCCACCAGGGCCGAAAATTGCAGGTAGCCTACCATCAACGACCGCTTTAGCAAACTGCCATAAGGAGAATCTTTATCGCGCAACGGGGAAAGGCGGTTGAATATCCCTCCATCGAGCAGTGCATTGTATACAACAAGATCCACTCCGGGTTTGAAGGAAACATGGACATTTAGTTTATTCTTTTTACCGGAAAAGAACTGTTCAATAAAACCCTGGAAGGCCCCCGAACTATCACCGCTTCTGAACAACAGGTACAGGGAAAGACCGGTTCTCATGGTTCCCAGCGACAATTGCCCGCCTTCACTGAGGGATGCAATTTTCTTTAAGGAAATGATCTGTTTTTCTTCCGAGAAGTTATAATTCAGCAGCAGGTCAGTTGGAAGCTGGAAACCCCAGCCACCCGGCCGGATATTTTTAGGAAAGGTTTTGTGGAAAAGGATGTCCACCTGTTTGCAAAAGGAAGGAGGACCCATCACGCCGGCTACCCATTGCGTCTCCAGGTTTATTTTTTTGCCCGGGTTGGCAGCATGAAAGGTTTTAATTACATATAATGAACCGGAATAAGGATAATCGTACCTGTTTGGCGTATCCCGTTTTACAATAAAGGGCGTGATCATGGTCTGCATTACACTCCATCCAACCGTGCTGGTGCTGTTTTGCCCCACAGAAGGGCTTAACCGGCTGAATAAACCGGTCGGTCGTTTATTTCGTTCAAAGAAAAGGTCCAGCCTGCTCCCGTTTGAATAACCCCAATCCGTTCCGTGTTTCGCCAGGATCATCACATCGTTGTCCTCATAGGCCCTGAAAAAATTGCTCAGCAGCTTTCTTTGAGAATACACGGGACAGACTCCTGTGCAATGGATAAGCAGGAACAGGTAAAAACATTTTTTCACTTTATAAAGAAACAAAAAACCGGTAATACGGGTATAGAATTGTCCTGCCTTGATTTTTGTGAAGTATCGTGAGGATCACTATTCGGGTGGGCTCATGCTTTTGATATCAGCCCAGGTGCCTCCGCAACAGGCGCAGAGAGCCATATCTTCATAGAGCTCATATTTTACACAAACGACCAATCCTTCCTGCCGGTAGGTGACGGGGATGTTTCGTGATGGATACACAACAGTGTCGACTTTTATACCCCAAACGGCACAAGGTGTTCCGGATTGTGTAACGACAGCAGTGACACCACAACTGTTGTTTTTGTTGCAGGAGATCATCCAAATGGCCGGGCAAACTGCGATGAAGAAAAGGCGTCTCATGGCCGGCAGGTTTATTAAATGACAACTATAAAGTTACAAATGTTGCAGCAGGAATTGGACAAGCATCCTGACAATTGGTTTAACAGCAGTACCTTTGAGCAATTTTATGAGAACGAAAACCTTAGGAAAAGACAAGGTCAATATCATCACCCTCGGCTGCAGTAAGAATATGGTGGACAGCGAAGTACTGAGCGGTCAATTGAGGGCCAATGATATTAACGTGGTACATGAAAATAAGAAGAAGGACCATAATATCGTGGTGGTGAATACCTGCGGGTTCATTGACAGGGCCAAAGAGGAAAGTATCAGCACGATTCTTGAACAGGTAGAACTGAAGAGAAAGGGGAAACTGGAGAAGGTATATGTGACAGGTTGTTTAAGTGAACGATACAAAAAAAGTCTCGAAACCGAAATACCCGAAGTGGATGCCTGGTTTGGTACCATGGAGCTGCCACTACTGTTGAAACAATTTGAAGCAGACTATAAAACGGAATTGCTGGGAGAAAGATACCTGGCCACCCCCGCGCATTATGCTTACCTGAAAATCTCGGAAGGTTGCAATCGTACCTGTGCATTCTGTGCCATTCCTCTCATGAGAGGAGTGCATATCAGCAAGCCGGTAGAACAACTCGTAAAAGAGGCGGAGGGGCTAGTGAAAAAAGGGGTAAAAGAGATCATGCTCATTGCCCAGGAACTGACCTATTACGGGTTGGATATTTATAAGAAAAGGATGTTGCCTGACCTGCTGCAACGTCTTGCCGATATCAAAGGACTGGAATGGATCCGGTTACATTATGCCTATCCATCGCGGTTCCCGCTGGAAGTGCTGGATGTGATCCGGGAGCGATCCAATATCTGCAATTATCTTGATATGCCTTTGCAACATGCATCGAACAGTATGCTGAGGGCCATGAAACGGCAGATAACCAGGGAAGAGATGGATGATCTTGTCACTGCGATCCGGGAAAAAGTACCGGGTATTTGCCTGCGGACGACGTTGATCGCAGGTTTCCCGGGCGAGACAGAAGATGATGTGAACGAACTGAAGGAATTTTTGAAAAGGCATCGCTTTGACCGGGTTGGCATTTTTACGTATTCGCACGAGGAAGGAACCTCGGCTTACTCGCTGACGGATGATGTGCCAATGGATGAAAAAGAAAGGAGGGCGCAGGAGATCATGGAGCTGCAACAGGAGATTTCCTATGAACTGAACAAGGAGAAGGTCGGAAAAACCTTCCGTACCATCATTGATAAAAAAGAAGCCGGCCGCTATCTTGGCCGCACAGAGTTTGATTCCGTGGAAGTGGACAATGAAGTGCTGGTGCATTCGCCCGACAAGCTATCGCCGGGAGAATTTGTCAATGTAAGGATCACCCGGGCCTATGACTATGATCTCGAAGGCGAAGTGGTATAGTAATCAGGAATGAGGCGGATTTTCTGCTTTAAAACTTGTTTCACCCCGGAAAATCGCCTGTTAATGCATAGTTCGTTCGATATTCCTGTCCGGGATCAGCCACATGATAGCAACGAGTACGATCAAAACTCCTGCGATGGCAGTATTAATAAATGCCGCACCTATCGCCATTGTGTAAAAAATATTGGAGAGTAACCCTTTTCTGGATTGTTTGTGCAGTACAGAGAGGAGGACTTCGTTCCCCGGGTTACATTTTTTGATATTCATCAGCAGTATATAATAAGAAAACCCGCAGCAATTGGCGAGTAAGGCGTAGAGGATCACTGAGTTTTTTTCGAAATGATTTTCTCCCATCCAGGCTGTTGCGAATGGTATCAGGGATAGCCAGAACAAAAGATGCAGGTTGGCCCAGAGGATCCCGCCTTTTACTTCCTTTATGGTATGCAGTAGATGGTGATGATTGCCCCAGTAGATGCCGAGATTGATGAAACTGACTACGTAGCTCACAAATACCGGCCATACGGATTCCAGGTCGCCCCAGCTTGTGCCATGTGGCACTTTCAGTTCAAGCACCATGATGGTCATAATAATGGCAATGACGGCGTCGCTGAAGGTCTCTAATCTTGCTTTTGTCATACACAATATTAATTAAATTTCCAGCCGGTATTATCTTCTGGTAAATGCCGGAAAAGTTCTCGTGGATAGGGTTGCCTTTTTTTTATTTTCTATATCTTGGGTTCATGCAAGCAACCCACTGTTTGAATTGTGGTGAAACCCTGCAGTCTGACCAGGTTTTCTGTCCGCATTGCGGGCAAAAAACTACTACCTCCCGTCTCACATTCCGGCACCTGGGATATGATTTTTTACAAACTTTCCTCAGAACGGAGAAAGGACTATTCAACTTGCTCAGGGGATTGACGATGCACCCGGGAAGAGTAGCGGCAGAATATGCAAGGGGAAAAAGAAAAAGCTATTTCAGTCCTTTTGCATTTATGGGCATTTGCATTGCGCTGATGCTCCTGATCAATAATTGGCTGCAACCCTACATCGTTCAGCCCGAACCCTCACCGGAAGTACTGGCCAGGATGCCCGATGCAGCCACTATGAAACTTTATCTTGTTTCCCTGGAACGTATCGGGGAAGTACAACGATTTGCCAATAAACACATGAACACTATTTCGGTGCTTGTTTCCCCTTACTTCGCTTTTTGGCTTTGGCTTTTTTTCCGTCGGCGGGGATGGAATTTGGCCGAGATCACGGTAGCCTATATTCTTTTCAGCGCATTCAGCAACCTGGTGACAGCGATATTGATCGCTCCTTTTTTGTCCTTTACCGGGGAAAGCTGGCTTTATTATCCCCTTCTTTACGGCAGCATATTTCTTCAGGTACTCTATGTTGCCTGGGGGATGAAGGACTTCTTTCATTTCAAAACAGCGGGCGGGTATTGGAAAGTACTGCTGGTATTGGGGCTTGCAGGCCTGGTCGGTTTTATAGTAATATTGATACTCTATTTCCTCTACGTTTACCATGGGCACATCTCAACTGTTTTGAGATACCTGTGAAAATAGAAAATCCTGACCGGGCTATCTATTTTTGTCCGCCTTATTCAATTCATTCCTGCCCAGGCGTTGTTCAGGCGGTATATAAGGAAATCCAAAGAGCTGGTATATTTCTTCTTCGGTATTTCCCGCCATCCGTTTGCCGGTCTTTGCATTGAATACACCGTATTCGTTCAGCTTCCAGCCTTTTTGTTTCGCGATGGTGCGTAATTGTATGGTATGTTCCCGGCTACCGGTAAAATAAAGCAAGGCAGCGCCGTATTCATCATCGTGTACCACCCTGATATCTGCCTGTATAAGCTGTGGTCCCAGCAACAGGCTGGCCCTGGTTTTGCCGGCGGCGATGATCTTTTTCACCTGCGGTAATTTTACAATGGTTGCAATGATCCGCTTCCATTTTTTTTCATCTGCAGTCAGTACGATATCGATATCTCCCACTGTTTCTTTTTTACGGCGGAGACTGCCGGCAATAGTGGCCTGTTGTATGCCAGGTATACGGGTTATTGATTTTAAAAACCCACTGGCAATTTTTTGTGCCTGTTTCAGCGTCATTCTTTTCTTCGCTGTTTCAAGCTTCAGCGCTTGTTTGAGCTTTTCAATTTTTTTTATGCCAAAACCCGGAACAATGGCTAGTTTCCCTTTTTGAAGGGCTGTTATCAATTCTTCTTTCGACCCGATACCCAGCCGGTCATGCAGCAGCCGGAGGGTGGCGGGACCGAATCCTTCAATATCCATCAGTTCCAGCAAATGTGCCGGAACTTTCTTCTTCAGTTCTTCAAATGCATGGATCTTGCCTGTGCGCAGGTACTCCATAATCTTTTCAGCGATGCTGGGGCCTACACTTTTCAGGTCCTCGAGTTGCTGGATATCGACGGCGAGCTTATCCACTGGTTCCGGCAGGTTGATCAGTGTTTGAGCGGCACCGGCATAGGCACCTGCCCTGAATCTTTCATCCGAACCCAGGTAGCGGTAATAATCGGCCATCTGGCTGAAAATGGATGCCAGTTCCTTATTATGTACTCCAGTTTTTTCCATGATTTACCATAAGGTAAGGTAGTACAAACACAAAGCCACGCAAGTCAGCCCTGTCAGGTATATACAAGTTTTATGACCAAGCCGTAATGTTGCTTAGCTCAAACCCCAGCACT